>NZ_AXDV01000001.1 GCF_000784355.1 Methanolacinia paynteri
TTCATTATATTCTTTGTCTGTATGTGTGGCTGTACCGAAACCGGCGAACCCGTGCAGCCGGTAAATACAACCGTCTCAGTCGAAGATGCATGGGATCAGGCGGCGGTTGATGTTCTTGTAAATGAGATGGTGTTCGAATTTGAAAACGAGCAGTCTGCCGATTTCAATAATTCTGTGGTTCTTATGAAACCGGCAGTAATAATCTGCGATCCCGATGGAAACCCTCTGCATTATCTTTTTTTTGTTGGGAAAAACGGTGAAACCGTTTCTACTGTTCGGGTGAGTGCCAATAAGTCGCTTGGTAGAACCATAACCGGCATCGGTGATCTTGTTTACTACTGCGGCAATGAAACACTTAATCTGTCTGCGGAACTGGCAGGTTCCAAAACCGAATATTTCGTCTGCGGCACTCCGGTACCGGAATATGGCGAAGATTATAACGAAATGATGGTTGATGCCTGGGAAGTCTGGAACCAGTACTCTATAAACGTTCTCAACGACCTGAAAGATGCCGGGATAAATATTTCGGAACCAATTCCCGTTGATGAACGCGAAACTGTCCGTGAAATTATTTATAATAACATCTGGAAGAGGGAAGAGAGTATAGAGGAGTTCGAAAATAAATACCAGGTTGACTGGGCTTTTTGATATTAAATATTAAACTCAATCCCATTTATTTTTCAAATCGCTGAAAAAAGAACTGTCAACCGATTCCTTCAAAAGACCGTAAAGCAGCTGGTCATGATAATCCCCGCGTGCGTGCCAGTACTTCTTCCTCCGTCCTTCAAATTCAAAACCGCTTTTTTCCATGATCTTTTGTGATGCAAAATTTCCTTCGGCGGTATCTCCGTTGAGACGATAGGCGTCAGTGAATGTGAATACATAGTATACAAGGAATTCACATGCCTCTGTTCCAAAACCCTTCCCATGATATTTATCGTCAATCTGGTAGCCGATCAGGAATGCACCGGGAGAATATTCAACGGGAAGGATAGCACACTGGCCGGCGAATTCCCCGGTTTCTTTTGAACGGATTGTGAAAACAGGTGCTTCAGGAATCTTTTCATTCAGCAGGGCGGCTGAAACCGATTCGATCAACGGAGTGAAATATGCTGTTGTTGCTTCAGGAGTGTTCGGTCCGAAGAAGAGCCATCTGCAGACTGTTTCCTTTGCAAGCATCCTGCAGATGTTGTCAATGTCGTCGTGTCTTATGTATGAGACGGAGATCTTCTCCCCGGACCATTCTGTTTTCATATCCTAAAAAATGGAAATTACCTTCCAAGCTGCTTGTGAGCTCTTGCAAGATGCCCTGCACCAAGAGCACCTATGAGATTAAGTTCTCCTGCAAGAACAGCGGCAGCGATTATCTCCGCAAACTTCCTTGAATTTGCACCTGATGTTTCCCCTCCGCCTGCACACCCTAGAAGACTCAGGGCTTCCCTCTGGGTATCTAATCCTGTTCCCCCGCCGACAGTTCCTACCTGAAGCGAGGGAATCGTCACCGAAACATACACCCCTCCTTCAGCCTGTTCTACGGTTGTTATTGTATTCGAACCCTCGACGACATGGGCGGGGTCCTGCCCGCATGCAAGAAAGATTGCTGCGATAATATTTGCCGCATGAGAGTTGAAGCCGAGCGAGACAGCCCTTGCAGACCCGATGAGGTTCTTTCTCATATTGACCTCGGTCATCGTCCTGGAATCAGTCTTTAAGGTTGATTTTATCAGGTCATCAGGGAGGAAGACTCCTGCAACAACAGTCTTTCCCCTTCCTAGTATGACATTTATTGCTGAAGGCTTCTTGTCAGTACACATATTTCCTGAAAGAGCAACGAGCACAACCCCTGTCTCCTCCTGTATCTTCGCCGCTACTTTCTCGCTTGCGATTGTGACCATGTTCATGCCCATTGCATCGCCGGTAAAGAACTCGATCCTGGCATGTAAGTTTGTCCCTGTCACAAAACAGCGGATATCAAGGAGTTTTCCATGCGACGTGGTAGTCTCTGCAATCTCTTTCAGGAGAGGGATATTCTCCTCGATCCACCTTGCCGCTTCTGTAGCGTGAATGACGTTCTTCGCAGCAAAAACCGGTGCTCTCGTCATACCGTCACGCTGTATTCTGACATCCGCTCCGCCTGCGAGTGTTACTACCTTGCATCCCCTGTTTATCGATGCGATAAGTGCTCCTTCCGTTGTTGCAAGCGGGATATAAAATTCATCATCTGCATATTCTCCGTTGACCTTCAGTTTTCCTGCAACACCGACTGGAACCTGCACCGCACCTATCATATTTTCGCAGTTTTTCTCGGCGGCCCTGTCAATATTTATCGTGAAATCGCCGATCTTATCGAGTTTCTTTCCGCTCTCCATCTCTATAAAGGCCCTTCTTACCGCTACTGCGTCTTTCGGGGGCATCTCTTTCTCGAGCGAATGGAGCTTCAGCTTTCCTTCCTTCAGTCCAGAGAGATAATCATTCATATTGATTACTTATTGGTGAGGAGTATACATATTATAATGGTCTTATGGCAAAGGAAAGCCGCTGTATAAAAATTTTAAAAAATGAAGGTGAGATGACAAGAAGGAAGCTCATCGAAGAGGGGCTCCTCGACAACTCCTTAAAACCGTTTTCGGACGAGTGTCACCTCTACATTCCTGTCACGGGCGATATTCCGGGAGCAGCGACTGAAATATTTGAAGAACGGGATATTTCCGCTCCTCTCCCGCGGCATGAACTTATCGGCGGAATAGCGATTATACAGGACTGCGACAGGGATGGGGCCCGAAGACTTCTCGATTCGCGCCCTGTGATACATACGGTGCTGTATTCGGAAGGGCCTGTTACAGGGGAGTACCGGACGAAGGATTATATCGTTCTTGCCGGAAAAAATACAACGAAAACCGATTACACAGAATACGGGCAGAGGTTTTTAATAGATCTCTCAGCCGCATATTTTTCCGCCCGCCTCGCAAATGAAAGGCAGAGGATTGCTGCGATGATGAAAGACGGCGAGAGGCTTTTGGACATGTTTGCAGGTGTCGGGCCGTTTGCGATAACACTTTCAGGCAAATGTTCGGTGGTATATGCAAACGACATCAACCCTGCCGCGGTGAGTCTTCTTTACGATAACATCCGGCTCAATAAAAAGAAGAACATCCTTCCTGTGCTTGCCGATGCACGGTGTTTGGGGGGTATTTTCCCCCCGGGAAGTTTTGACCGGATAATTATGAATCTTCCAATGAAATCTTCTGAATTTATTGATATTGCCTTCAGGCTCTGCAGACCCGGCGGGATGATCCATTTCTATACTCTTCAGTCGGAGCCCGGGGAGATGGAGGAGGAGCTGGGAAAATATGAATGCGGCAAGATTTCGGAGAGGGTTGTTCGCTCCTACTCACCGTCCCAGCATCATGCAGTATATGATATCAGGGTAATTTAAGCGGATCAGGAATTCGTAAATGCATTATATCATAACCGAGAAAGTACCCCTAATGGTGATCCCAAATGGCAGATCTTGATCTTTCAGCTACAGGTTTGGATGCCTCAACGCTTGAGAGCAATTTTGAAACATTGTCTTCAGTAACTATAGAGGAGATCATCTTTGCTTTAATTGTTCTGGCCGTTGGATATATTATTGCGAAGATAATCGTAAACAGGATCGAACATTATTTTACTAAAAGTACAAAGATGCCCAAGCTGATGGCCATCAATATCGTGAAGGCCATAAAGGTATTTTTATACATTCTCGTAATCCTTTGTGCGCTCCAGGCATTAGGAATCGAAGTAAGCGTATTTATTGTCAGTATCTTTGCTTTCATCTCGATTATCATGAGTTTTGGTATGAAGGATACCATAAACAACCTTGCATCGGGCGTATGGATAGCCGCCTCGCGTGCATATGATATCGATGATGAAGTCGAGATCTCGGGAAAGCATGGCACCGTGATGGATATGAATGTCATGGCTACAGAGATCAAACAGCTCGACAATACAAGAATTATTATTCCCAACGGAACCGTGTGGAACAGCCCAATTATCAATGTCACACGCATGCCGAAAAGGCTGATTGCGGTTGAGTACGGTGTTGCGTATAATACCGTAATACAGGACGCTATCGACGTCGCCCTCAAGGTTGCGGACGACCACCCAAAGCTCCACAAAGAACCGAAACCCATCGTCCGCTTCAGGGAGATGGCCGATTCTGCCGTTGTCCTTCAGCTCAGGGTGTGGGTTGATACCGATGACTACTACCAGGCCAAGTCAGATGTTTTGACAGGAATATACAACGGCCTCAACAAGGCAGGCATCGGAATTCCGTTCCCGCAGGTGGATGTCCATATGAAAAAAGATTAATTTTTTTTAAATTTTTTTAAGCTATTACCCAACTGGTTAATGATTATTTACCCTTCTGGCACCTGCCTGAAACAACATAGATTTTTCAGGTAAAATCAGGAGAGGGAATTAAATAATTATTTTTCAGTGAGAAACTGTAGACGCTGGTGGCATAAATTATTTAATATATTATACAAAATGCCTACTTGTGAGTAAGGGGGGGCAATACCTTTCCTCAAAGGAGATGGATAGTTCATTACCGGAATTAAAATAGCCTCTAATCTCTTATCCTGCCTTCTGAAGTCTCCAATGATTGGCGCTTAGCCTGCAAAACCGTACATGGAACGGATATTAAAAAAATGTTTCAGTTTTGGGAGTTCTGGAACGTTTTTCAGCATTAAGACTCCCTTAAGCGGTCCGTATAGTTGCGCCTGTTCAATCGGATTGATCTTGCCCTTCTAAAATTAAAAATTTGCATAGGGTAAGTGCCCGGTGCTTATTTGGAAAAAAATCCCTGAGGGATTTCAATAGTCAAAATTTGAGCAGGTAAAGTAATATGCAGAATATATATTGGGTAAGAATATTTCTTGTAATCATTCTCGCTTCAGGAGTTATTTCCGGTATTTCTTTAAAAACTTATTATTTGGAAATTTTACATGATTTGCCCGAATTTGGGAATTCTGCAACATATGATCAAAACGGCTCTTATGAAAACGGATTATTTAAAATGAAGATTATATTCCAGATTCAAGAAAGCAACCAGATTCGATTTAATACTTTTTGTTTAAACTCCATTTTGAATTTTTTCCCGGATTTTGCATTTAAATCAAAGTTTTTTATTCCGTTTATCAAATTTCCATTCCTGATATTTATTGCAGTAGATCGGAAAAAAATTCTTGAAAATAAAAGACGATTTGAGATTTATACTCTCATAAAAGAAAATCCCGGTATGTATTTTAGTGAAATTTCAAGAGAAACAAATTTTAAAAAAGGAACAGTTGAGTATCATCTTAAAATGATGGAATCCGGAGGAATTATTAAGCCTTTTCCTGAAAGTGGGAAACTATATTATTTTATAAAAAACTCCCCGTATTCAAAGGAAGAAAAACAGTTAATTTTAATTTTACGTGATGAAACTCTCAAAAAAGTCATTATGGAGATTTACGAAAATCCAAAAAACAACAACAAAAAAATTGCTGAAACAATTGGTTATTCTGAATCTACGGCAAGCAAACATCTTAAATTTCTTAAAAATCATGGCATTATTGAATCAAGAACCCAAGGATGGTATACAATGTATGATATTAGTGACGAATTTCATGATTTGCTTGAGAAATATATTTATCCCGGACGCTGGGAAAAATAAATACTATAGGAAATTTCAAGTGCGCATGAGCATGGGGCAAAATATCTTCACCATACTTGACTCATTTACTATGATGAAAATCATTTAATTCCCGGAAAATATTAAATGATCTATTTTTTTTGGTTTATGATTTTGATAAAAGAACACGTCCTTTTTTTAAAGATAATACTTGTGGGACAAACTGTGAATTAGTTTGCATTTTGTCTTAGAAATAATATATACCCCTAAATTATATTGCTGAATGAGGATGGCGGAGAAGAATTTCCGGGGCTTAAAGAAGTATTCTTACAAGTGTTTTTCCTTTGATCTCCGAGTTATCAGAATTCGTTCTTATCCTCAGGAAGTAAAAGGTGAAAAAAATGAAACATTTCGGCTTAGGAAAAATTGCCCTGGTGGCCTTTATGGTCCTTGTGGCAGGAGCGGTTCTTGCAACACCTGTAAGTGCAGGTACAAATGTTGAGTTGTTAGGCTCGTTTGATTCATGGGGATATTACGTAGCTTCAACCGGAGAATGGATTGATGACTCGGGTTATGATCAGTTCAGGGCCCGTGCAGATGTCTCGGAAGTACATGGGTACGACACTACAGGCTATATGTACATTGGACTGTATGTGTCCGGTCCTGGTGGATATGGTAATATGATAAGAGTAGATAACACTTATCGGGGAAGCACAGGCTGGATAGGGACTTTAGGAGATTCATCTCAGCTCCGACAAGAGCATGATATAGAGAGCGTGCTTACGGCTTCAGGCGGAGGGACATCCGGAAGTTCAATATATACACTGACTCCTTAATCTTTATTCGTGAATGAGATATATATCTGAATCAGGGATATATCCGGTACAGGTAAAAAACTCTGAAATCAAACCATTTTTTTCAGAAAATATCTTATGGCATGAATATATTCCGATCGATTTGCACTTTGTCTGAGAAATGGCATATAATGTCGGATTATAAATTGTCCTTAAGGCGGCAACAGCCGGAATCTGAAGTGGTAATATTATGAAAAAAATGAAATTGGTCCTTTGCCTTTTACTAGTACTGATTCTTGCGGTCACGACTTCAGGATGTACTCTCGAATCAGAAGGACCGCTGGTCACGGAAACACCGGCGTCTCAAAATATACACCAACAAACCACTGTCGGAACTTTTTCACCTGAGAACTCTTCGATTAAGGTGTCATGGCCTCAAGAAGAAAATCCCGTTCCTCCTTACAGAGAGGAAGAGATGGCAAAAATTGTAGAGGAGGCAAAACAGGAAATAATCAGGCTTTTTCCTAATGTTGAAAAGAATACACTCGACAACTTTTCATGGGGCTCTCAATTTTATGGTGGCTATAGAGCGCCTGCAATAGTTTTTTCAGACGTTTTAGAATCTTCTGATAGCGATCAAAGAATTTTAAATATAAAGTATGACCCGGAAAGGAGCACAATATGTACCTATGTACCTAATGTCACCAACTTTTACCTGGATGATGAAATTGTTATATCTGCTGAAGAGGCGAAAGAACGTGCACTTGAGTTCTACAAAAATGCAATGGGCGATGACTATGAGATTCATAAGGACAACCTCATAGTCCTAAGAGACGACGGGGAGGTCTTGAATTCGGTTTTTCTTAACATGGAGGTTTATACTACCTATAAAGGAGTAGTTTATAATTATGATCATGCCCGGATAGTGTATGATATGCGGTTTGATAGAGTAAGGGATTACCTCAATTATCAAAGAGATCCCGAAATCCTGTCCCGGATCACCACATTGTCACCGACTCCGGATATCTCTCTTGATGAAGCAAAAGAGATACTTGAAGAGCGTTTAAAGGAGAACAGGAGTGGCAGCAAGGTTAACATTGAA
Source organism: Methanolacinia paynteri (assembly GCF_000784355.1). NCBI lineage: Archaea > Methanobacteriati > Methanobacteriota > Methanomicrobia > Methanomicrobiales > Methanomicrobiaceae > Methanolacinia > Methanolacinia paynteri. The sequence continues at coordinate 7,550 of NZ_AXDV01000001.1, forward strand.
TACTGCCAACGTTATGGTTACTATGAGTTTCCATACCTTCAGTGGCATGATCAACCCTACTTTATGGATATAGAAGGCGGTTCTGTTACAAGTCCGTTAAATCTAATTTGGGAACTTCCTTTCACCACAGAGGATGGAAAAATGTATTATGGAATTATCGATGCACATACCGGGGACATTATAGATGTCCGGGAGCAGTCCTAAACCATATATAATCTTTTTGAAAACCAAATCTATTCCTACTTTGTCAGAGAAATCAGATATAATATCACCAGCTTATTTTGAATAACAAATTCTTCAAATCAGTTTGGTAGGTAGAATCCAGCGCTGGCAACAAATCTGTACCTGAATATCCTTTTTATTCCTCGGGGTGAGGAAAATCAAAGCGTAAATTTTGCCGGTCATCATTTCCATTTAAAATAAATTTTATTGCCTTGGCTGATCAGAGATCGCATGGGAGATTAATATTCAAAATAAGCCTGTAAATATCAGAATAATAGACGAGGGATAAGGAATTGAAGTATACAAAATATTGAACAAAATTTCGCCGAGGACGGTTTGGGAGGTATTCCCTGAGTCTGTGAAGCGAACTTGCGCAAGGGTTGCCTTAAAAAAGAGAAGTCTCAAATGAAAAATGAATTTCATATTTTTTAATTCAAAACAAGAATCTGCAAGTTAAGGAAGGCGGCGAAAGTCACCCAGATGATGTATGGCACCAGAAGATATGATGCGTTTTTGTCGACCCTGTAAGAGGAGACGATCGTCAGAAGAATGAAAATCCATAGTAGTATTATGCATATGAACCCTGCAAACGGATTTTCAAACCCGAAGAAGAGATACGACCAGCCGAAGTTCAATACAAGCTGAATAAGGAAGATCGAAACTGCGATTCTTACTTCCTTTAATTTCAGGTCTCTGGCGAGAAGGAGGTACAGTGATATGCCCATCAGGATATACAGGATAGTCCATACGATACCGAAAACAAATCCCGGCGGTGTTAGGTCCGGTTTAATAAGTTCTTCCGCGTACCAGGTTCCCTGTCCGGTTTTGGTAAAAATAGATCCAAGCCCGCCTGTTGCCAGGCAGACGAGGACAGACCCTGTAAACAGGAGGCCCTTTTTTATTTTTTCATCGTTCGGATTTGGTACTGCTGAATGATCTTCCATATCGCCCTCTCTCCTAGGAGGGGATATGTTCAATATTAATATTTTATTTTAACGGGACAAATTTCGTCCCATATACTATCATGCCCGAGTCGCCGTCTGCAACAATCTTCCTGAACGTTGCCCTGACCGGCATCCCGATCTCCATATCCTCGATGTCGCACACGACCGGGGCTGTCATCCTGGTGCCTTCCTCAAGCTCGATTATTGCGATTGGATATGGTGTTTCGTAATCGTAGGGTGCACTTGCAGTCCTGATGATCGAAAAGGTTACAACCTTCCCCGTGCCCTTGAACTTGTGCTCCACCATCTTTCCGTCTCTCCTGCACTGCGGACAGACAGTCCGGGGTGGATAGTAGTAAGTGCCGCATGTCTCGCATTTCGATCCGATGAGATTATATCTCTGCGGCTGTTTTCTCCAGAAACGTGGGACTGACATTAGTTTACCCTCCTGAATATGTTTGTAACGACCGTAGCACCCGTTCCGCCTACGTTATGTGTCATTCCGATCTCGGCTCCTTCAACCTGCCTTCCTGTGGCTTCCCCGCGAAGTTGTTCGACGACTTCGCAGACCTGCTTGATTCCTGTTGCGCCGACCGGGTGTCCGCATGCCTTCAGGCCGCCGCTCGGGTTTATCGGAAGTCTTCCGCCGAGTGCCGTTTCGCCTTCTTCGGTCATGATTCCCGCCTTTCCTTTCTCGCAGAAGCCGAGGTCTTCGATTGCACAAAGTTCCGCTATAGTGAAGCAGTCATGGACCTCTACGAGATCGATATCCTTCCTTTCGAGTTTTGCCATCTCAAAGGCACGGTTTCCTGCCGCGACCGTTGCATCGAGTGTGCTGATGTCGCGGCGGTCGTGAAGTGCGATCGTGTCCGTAGCCTGTGTCGATGCAAGCACCTTGACAGGAGAATCGGTGAACTCCTTTGCTCTTTCAAGCGGACAGAGGATAACCGCTGCCGCACCGTCGGTAACCGGTGAGCAGTCCATAAGGCGAATCGGATCTGCCACAAGCGTTGAGTTCAGAACCGTATCGATAGTGATCTCTTTTCTGAACTGCGCGATAGGATTCCTTGCACCGTTGTAATGGTTCTTTACGGCAACCTGTGCGAGTTGTTCGCGTGTCAGGCCGTAGCGGTTCATGTAGTCCCTTGCGATCATTGCGTAGAGCGACGGGAACGTAACCCCGTAGATGCCCTCCCACTCGCGGTCGGCCGCACCGGCAAGAGCATCTGTCGTAACTCCTCCGTCGACATCTGTCATCTTCTCGACTCCCGCTGCAATTACTATATCGGACATGCCGGATGCAACCGAGGTGTATGCCTGCCTGAATGCAAGTCCGCCGGATGCACAGGCCGCTTCGGTCCTTGTTGCGGGAATGTGCCTTGTAGATGCAAGACCTACCGCATCTGCGATGAGGGCCGAGATATGCTCCTGGAGGATAAACCTGCCGCCGCTCATGTTCCCGACGAACATCTCGTCGATCTGGTTTCCGTCGACGTTTGCGTCTTCAAGTGATTTTATACCAGCCTCAACGCACATCTGCCTGAACGACGAATCCCATTTCTCACCGAAAGTAGTGAGACCTACTCCGATTACTGCTACTTCTCTCATGCTGCCCTCACGATCTTGCCTTTGTGTTTTGCATAAACTGCATAGTCGACATACTTTTTGTGGTTGAGCAGATCCTCTACCGAGGGAGCTGCCTTCCTGTTGATGAGCGTCTCGATTTTATCTGTCACTGTTATATCGAATGCATCGCTGCCGGAACCGGATCCGTATGATGTGACGAATATCTTGTCACCCGGTTTTGCGATATCGAGCGTTGCCGAGAGTCCTACCGGTACTGCTCCCGAATAGGTGTTTCCGAGTCTCGGGACGGCGAGGCCGGGTTTGATCTGTTCGGATGTAAAGCCGAGCATTGCCGATACATTTCTCGGGAACTTTGCGTTGGGCTGATGGAACACCGCATAATCGTAATCCGACGGTTTTGTTCCCATGTGTTCCAGCATCATCTTTGCAGCACCTTGGATGTGCTTGAAGTATGCCGGCTCTCCGGAGAACCTTCCTCCGTGGCGGGGGTAACCCTGTCCTTCACGTCTCCAGAAGTCCGGAGTATCAGTTGTAAAAGAGCATGTGTGGTTAATCTCTGCAATCGGGTCCTTTTCACCGATTACAAATGCGGCTCCTCCTGCCGCAGCCGTATACTCCAGTGCATCTCCGGGGGCACCCTGGGCGACGTCGGCTCCGATTGCGATGCCGTATTTTATCATGCCGCTCTTTACAAGGCCCATGCATGTCTGGATGCCTGCCGTTCCCGCTTTGCACGCGAATTCGTAGTCCGCCGCTGTCATGACCGGCGTTGCGCCGATCGCCTCGCCGACTGTTGCAGCGGTCGGCTTTACCGCATATGGATGCGATTCGCTGCCGACATATATCGCTCCGATCTCGTCGGGGTTTACGCTTCTTCTTTCAAGGGCGAATCTTGCCGCATTGACTGAAATCGTAAGCGTATCCTCGTCAAGATCCGGGACAGCCTTCTCCTTAACGCCGAGACCTGCTGCGATCTCGGCTCCGTTTGCTCCCCATACCCTCGCGATCTCTTCGGTTTTAATCCTGAATCGCGGGATATAGGCACCGTATGTAATAATTCCTACCATGGTTCATCTCTTAGTATTTTAATAATCTCGTCAATTCCGTTTTCAGTACACAAAAGGGTGATCCTGTCCTTTTTTGCAAGTTCGGGGACAAGAGGATTGATTTTTTCCGGAGTAATTCCCTGGAGTATGACGCATCTCGGCTTAAACGGTGTCACCCTGATTGCAATCATGGGGGACTTTCCGGTAGATACGTTGGTGAAAATCAGGGCTCGTTCTGTACTCCACCCGTAAATTTTGTTGAATTCGCTCGAAGACAACTGAATAATTGCGTTAAGACTGTTGACAATCGTGTAACCGTAGATCTGGTGGTCAAGATCCCCGTTGATAAGTGTGCACCCGATGGAATCGCAGAATTTGTCGAGCTTTATCGGGGTGTCGTAATCATGCATATCGTAGATTACATCATCGTCAAAGTCGGAATAGAGGATGTTGGCGTACTTTTTCATGAACTTTCCGCCTGAATCCTCATCGATCGAGAGAATTGTCTCGACAATCTTTCCGACGACTGCGGTACCGGGGCTTTTTCTTCTTCCTCCTTCATAATCGGAGATTACGGAAGGCGATACTTCCAGCCTCTCGGCAAGAAGCCCGGGGGGGATATTGAAATTCATCCTCCATTTTTTAAGAGCCTCGCCGGGAGAATCCGAAAGGGTGATCTCACCCGCCATCTTTTCCGCAAGACGGTTCCGCAGCACGGATTTCATAGGTATTATGGTGATCTTTTCATTAATATAATTAGCGAATGCCAATTCGTCGATTCACGAAATCATATGAACTCATGAAAACTCATATATGGTATGCATATCAATTTTGATATTGCAATGATAAGTAACGACGACCTGATGACATTGAAAAAGATCGCTCTCATGGGCGGTCTGAAATCCCAGGTCTGCCTCTCTTCCCAGGCCATGGGGGAACGGCTTGAGATCAGCCCGCAGACGGCTTCAAGGCGCCTGATAAGTCTGGAAAAAGAGAAATTAATCTCAAGAACGATCCGTCCCGACGGCCAGTATATAAGGATAAATGAATCCGGCGAAAAGATCCTCAGTGGTGAGTATTTTGACTATTGCAGGATCTTCGAGAAGACAGACGTAAGCTATCTGCTCCGGGGCGAAGTCATTAGCGGGCTTGGCGAGGGGCGCTATTATGTCAGTATTCCTCATTACATGAAGCAGTTCAGGGACAAACTCGGCTTTGAGCCTTTCCCCGGCACGCTAAATCTCCGGCTGGATTCTGCCAGTCTTGAGACGAGAAAGGAGCTTGAGAAACTGGAATGGGTGGAAATTGAGGGATTTGTCGACAACGACCGGACATTCGGGAGCGCAAAATGCCTCCCGTGCCGCATAGAAGGATCGGCATCGGCGATAATTGTTCCCGGAAGAACCCATTACCCCGACGATATCATAGAACTGCTCTGCGAACACGGCCTGAGATCAAAACTCGGACTGAAAGATGGCGACAGAATAAAGGTTGAGATAACAAATGATTGAAAAGGCAATAGAAGCGATGAAAAACGGGGAGATTATCCTCATATACGATTTTGACAGCCGCGAAGGCGAAACAGACTTTGCAATAAGATCGGACGCCCTGACAAGAGAGGACATCTGCAGGATGAGAAAAGATGCCGGCGGTCTGATCTGTACGGCAATTCACCCGGAAGCTGCGGAGAAGATCGGGCTTCCTTTTGCAAGCGACGCCCTGAAGGAAACAGGCTTTGCCGAGAGGGATGGTGATATCCCTTACGATCCGAAGAACCATTCGTCATTCTCGATATGGGTCAATCATAAGGATACCTTCACCGGAATAACCGACAACGACAGGACTCTTACTGCAAACCGTCTCTCGGACCATGTAAAGAGTGCAATGAACGGCGGTAAACTGAATTTCTCTTCAGAGTTCAGGACTCCCGGCCACATGGCTCTTCTCCGGGCAAATGAGAAGCTGCTTGACCAGAGACGCGGACAGACCGAATTGTCAATTGCCATTGCTGAATTCGCAGGAGTCACACCCTGTGTAACAATCTGCGAGATGCTCGATGATAAAACCGGTAAGGCTCTCTCGAAAAAGGATGCTATGGAGTATGGCAAAAAACACAATCTGGTCTTTGTAAGCGGCGATGAAGTCCTGGAATACTGGAATAATAATCATTAAATATAATCAGTCCAAACAACTATCCTATAATTTTTGGAAAAGGGGGATTTTGTTGTCGGAAATGCAAAATAACAATCAATACAATCTTATTTTTAATTGTCAAGTGTTACTATGACATTATCTTCTCCCGGGGACTTTATGGATTCTGCAGATCGGGTGGTGTCGATTTTTTCCGGCCTCAGGGAAGAGATTGTAGTTGTTGTCGATCTTTCTTCCATGAAGATTGAAGGAGCCAACGACAAAGCTCAAAATTTGCTTGGATACGATTTGCAGGAACTTTCCTGCCTGAAGCTGTCCGATATAATAGCATGCTTCGGCACTCCTGATGTCGCAGGCCGGGAAGAGGAGTTGTTTTCAGGCAGAAGCTATTTTTCGGAATTTATATCAAGTAACTCAGGGAAGATCCCGGTATCCTTCTCCTTAAACAGGATTGAGACAGGCATTAAGGAATACGGGGTAATTATCGGCCGGAAGATGCCTGTTGGTTTGGAAACGCCGGGGGACACGGATTTTTCGCTCGCCAGTTTTATGAAGGTTCTTGACTCAATCAAGGAAGCCATTGTTGTTGTCGACCGGAATATGAAGATCAGGCTCTACAATGCTCCTTTCAGGTTCATGGCCGAAAAGTTTGACTACAGGAATGAACTTATAGGGGCCTCGCTTCACGATGCTGCGGATTTCCTGACCGGAAAGCTGTCCCTCGAATATAAATATGTATTCAAGTCCGGGAAAAGACTTGATACGTCTGTAAAGAAAAAATTCTCTTCCAAGATGCTGTGGTATGAAGTGGTGAAGTCGCCGTTCATAGTCGACGGTGAGGTCACCCATGTAATTTCAGTTATAAGGGATATTACAAAGCAGCAGGAACTTGAAGAGATGAAAAAGGAGTCCATATTCCAGATTGAAAAGAATATGGAGCAGTTTGCCATATTAAATGATCATATCAGAAATCCGCTTCAGGCCATAGTAGGCCTTGCTGAACTGGATGGCGGAAGCAACTCCGAAAAGATAATTGAGAATGCCCTTCAAATCGATGCTATTGTAAAGGAGCTGGATTCCGGGTGGATTGAATCGGATAAAATCCGGGAGATGCTACTCCGCCATTATGGTCTGAAGATTAAGAGAAGGCCGAATGTCAGCAGTCCTATCGGGATGCTGACCGTAGTCGGAAAAAAACGGAATGAAAAGTCTGATAACGATTAAATGAAGCATTACCCTTTTGAAATCATAATAAATCACAGGGAGGTTAATAGCAGCAGGATTCGTATAAGCCCCGACTGCAGGGTATATGTAACCGCTCCCCGGGGTGCCGATATTGAGGCATTGATCGATTCAAAAGTTGAATGGATTATGAAAAAGATCGGCGAACTGGATCGGCTGGCTTCCGAATATCAGACGGGTGACGGTAGTTTCATCTACAACGGCAGAATGTGGCACCCGGTCTTCTCCGAATCACGTCCTGTCACTTTCAGCTGGCCTAATATCCATTATCCTTCTGTAGAAAAACTTCGAAAAGCTGTTTCGCAGGAACTGAAAGAGGATATTATCCATCGCCTCGATCACTATTCAAAAAAGATGGATGTCGAATATTCAAGGGTTTCGATAAGGAACCAGAGAACAAGGTGGGGTAGTTGTTCAGGGAAGGGGAACCTGAATTTTAACATCCGCTCGATGGCGCTCCCGGAGACTATAAGGGATTATCTTGTCGTCCATGAGCTTTCACACAGGATTGAGATGAACCATTCTCCTGCTTTCTGGAAGAAGGTCTCGGAGTATTACCCGGGATTCCGGCAGGCTGAAAAAGAATTAAAGGCCTATTGGATTATAATTGCAAGGAGCAGAATATGGGGTTCGCTTCTTGGCTCTCAGGATATCTGAGACTTGGCAACTCCATTAACTTAATCTATTAATCTTGCAGTAATCAATCATATTGAAAGGGGATTGTAATGACGGGGTACAACAGAGACGTAAGGAAATTCGTTTCACCGGAGTTTATTACCGGTATCGGAGCAAGGAAGTTCGCAGGAAGATATTCCTCTAATTTTAACCTGAAAAAAGTACTCATTGTAACGGACTCCTGTGTCAGAAGATGCGAATGGATCTCCCCGGTTATGGATTCTTTATGCGATAATGGAATTGATTATGAGGTCTTTTCATCGATAACCGAAAACCCCAGCGTTGATGAAGTCATGGACGGTTCCCGTGCCTTTAGAGATTCCGGCTGCGAAGGGATTGTCGCTGTCGGCGGAGGGAGCGTTCTGGACTGTGCCAAGGGAATAGGCATCATTGCCGAGAACAGCGGGCATATATCCGAATATATCGGCATCGATATGATCCGAAATCCGATGCCCCCGCTAATCTGTATTCCTTCTACAGCCGGAAGTTCGGCTGATGTCTCGCAGTATGCGGTTATATCGGACCGGGAGCAGCGAACAAAGAACCTTATAATCTCCAAATCTCTTGTCCCTGATCTCTCTCTTCTCGATCCTGAGCCGCTATCGACTCTTCCCGGGGATATTGCAAGAAGCAGTGCGATGGATGCGCTGATTCATGCAATGGAAGGTTACTGTTCAAACGGTTCATCTCCCGTTACCGATATGTTTGCTATGAATTCGATCGAAATGATCGCAGAAAACATAGCTCCTGATTACTGGAATGATCCGGACAGGCGTTTTAAAATTATGATCGCGAGTCTCTATGCAGGCCTGTGCTTTTCCAATGCCGGTTTAGGCCTGGTACATTCCATGGCTCATGCATTAGGCGGATGGACCGGGATGAATCACGGATTAGCATCGTTCATTGTGGTACGTGATGTGATTAAGTACAATATGGAGGCAGCACCTGACAGATACCGTAAAATCGCCGGTTATTTTGGGACAGATACGGAGAGACCACCCGGTGATTCATCTGTTCCGGATATTATCGTAGACGGGATGATGGAGATGTTCGGTTATGATGAAAGACCGCCGCTGTCCGGTCTCGGTGTCTTAAAGGAAGACATCCCCGAACTTGTTCAAAGGACAATGAACGATCCCTGTATTGCGACCAATCCCCGGATACCACGTAAAAATGATGTAGAAGAGTTATATCTCAATCTTTTGTAAAAGAAGCCTGAATTAAAGCAGATCAAATTTTTTAATCAATTGAGATCTTTTTTATCAACAATACACATATAGTCATATATGCAGCCCTGCATGCCGGGATGAGATACCATGAGTGATCCTGAATACGATCAGTATGACGATTTAAGGAAGAAGATCCTCGGTCTTGGAGATTCATCTTTCAGGAAAACATATTATCCTGTCCTGAGGCACAAGCAGATGGAGCTTGAGCGTTTCCGTATAATTCTCGATCATGTAAATGACATGGTGTTTCTTATATCATTTCCCGAATGCAAAGTCGTCGATTTTAGCCTCAGGGTGGCTGAAAAGCTTGGGTTCCGGCCCGAGGAGATCACGGGAAGTGAGATTTCGCGATTTCTTCATTATGATTCAGGAAAACCCGTTTCGCTGCATGAAATGAAAGACAAGGCCGAAAGAGTACTTATCAGGGCTGAGATCGAGTGCAAACAGGGCGAAAGGATTCCTGTCGAGGCAGACCTGAGTTTTACAAGTTATGGAGATGAGGTCTATTGTGCGGTGATTTGCAGGGATATTTCCGAGCGCATCCAGATGGAGAAGATGATCTTCGAATCGGAATCCCAGTACCGGACGACAATAGAGGCGATCACCGACGGTATTCTTGTTGTAAACTCCTCGGGGCGATCGATAATCTGCAACAGGGCCTTTAGGGATCAGTACCTGCGTTTTGCAGGCAGGGTCTTTTCACCTAAAATAAATGCAAAGGATTTTTTCAGGAATATCGGGCTTTTTAAGGATGACGAACTGGATTCATTCATGAGTTCGCGTGATTTTGAAGAAAAAACCGGCAAGATCCTCATGGGTGATAAAATGGCGGTGCTGAAGGTCCGGAAGATGCCGATATCCCATGAATTCAGGCACGGGCTCTCTGTTCTGATCCTGAGTGACATTACCCAGAGCACAGTTCTTGATGAGATCAGGAGGGACGTATTCCATCAGCTGAATCACAATATGGAGCAGTTTGCCATACTTAACGATGAGATAAGAAATCCCCTTCAGGCACTCCTTGGAACAATAGAATTAGAAAATCCAATGCTTGCCGCTGCAATTCATCCCTTCATCAGCGAGATAAATACAATTGTTCGAAGACTTGATATCGGCTGGCTCGAGTCCGAGAAGGTACGCGGAATGATAAAAAAGCATTACGGGGTTTCTGTTCTGGACAAGGAGGAGATCGGGGACGCGGTATTATACCTGAAAGAGTTCGGGCATGATGAGGGAATGATCCTTTGATCCTTTAATCCGTCGAATCATCCTGGGGCTCTTTGCATCTCCTGATAAGTATCTGTTTCATAATATTTCTCGAACTGCAGAAGCCTTCTCCCGAATATCCTTCTATTCTGACAACTTCTGCGAAGATGCCGTTCTCTTCGAGATCGCATTTGAGTTTGTCTTCTTTGAAGAACTGGTTGAAGCCGAGGGTTATGATATCCGGCTGAATCTCCCGGATAGGCTCGAAGATGTCCGTAGTCGATCCAAGCCTCGCGTAATCGACCGGCTTTAAAGACTGCACCATACGGAGGCGCTGCTGTTCGGGGATTACCGGCTTCGGTTTGTGCCTGACGTTTTCATCCCTTGCAACAATCACATGAAGCTCATTGCCAAGTTTACGCGATTCTTCGAGATAGTGGATATGCCCCGGGTGCAGGATATCGAATGTCCCGGTGGCGACGACTCTCTTCAATCTACCACTTCCACGCTGCAGAGGCTCCCGTTCGCAAAGAAGCACCTCCAGTCATCTTCAGTATATGGGGCTCCGATTATGATATGATATTTCCCTACTGCAGGGAAGAACCTGAGGTCGGCATCCGAAGGCCTTATCGCACCGCTTGGGTGGGAATGTGCGCTTCCGGCGATTCCAGTGCCAAGTGGCATCATGTCGGGCTGATATCTTGCACTGCTGCTGCCTGTGATCGTGCCCGGTGCGAGTTCAAATTCGTCTATAGTATCCCCGTTTTTTATCAGCAGGGCTAAAAATTCGGAAGGGTGACTGCTTTTGCCGAGTTCGAGTAGTATCATGAGCAGTTCTCGCTTTATTTTTATGTTGGGCATCTGTCTATTGATATAGACTATCAGGAAAGATAATTCTTTCAGATCGAAGGCCGGCGGAATCAAAATGTTTATCCCCTGAACTGGTGAGGATAGTTCATGTACTCTAAAATTCTGGTGGCAATCGACGGGTCGAAGCCTTCTCTCAAAGCTCTCGGGAGAGCAATTGAGATCGGGAAGTGCTGGAACTCCGAGATTCATGCCGTATATGCAGTAAATCCCGGAATATACGGAACAACTGTTGTGGACCCGGCGATAGGAGTGTCCGATCCGGGTTCTGAAAGAATATTCAACATGCTCCAGGAAGAGAGCAAAAAAATTATTGAAGATGCAAAAGGCTTCACGGGGGATCAGGGTTACGATGTAAAATACCACGAAAAGCTCGGCGATGCAAGAAATGTCATACTGGATACAGCGAAGGAGCTGGGTGTCGATCTGATCGTCCTCGGTTCGACCGGTAAGGGAATGGCGAAACGGCTTGTTCTCGGCAGCGTCAGCTCATCAGTGGTCTTTCACAGCCCTGTATCAACCCTTGTTGTCCGTGATTCCGGGGAAAAGAAACAAAAAAGTAACTGAACTGGAACTAAAATGGTCCGTCCTGTTCATAACTCCTGTTGAATTTCAGTGCGAGCTCCGCTTTGTAGAGCTCCTTCCCAAGATACGCGGCATGGTCCATGAGAGAAACCCTCTCCTCTTTCAGGAGCATGTGAAATATCTCTTCCCATTTTTTTCCTTTAACCGCTCTTCCTTTGTGGACTGCAAAGATAAACCCGTCCTCTATTCCTATTCTTATATTCCCGGCAGGATCGAATACGAGTTCGTCTGTGATCCCGCCTGCTTTGTTACAGGTTGTATATGAAAGGGGCAATTCATGACGTCTTCTTTTCTCTTTTATACAGAACAGATCGATCCCGAGGTCCTTCGGGTACGGCCTGTTCGATGCGAGAACCATCATCTCGCATGCACGCCTCATCTCCCTGACCGAACCTTTTGTCTTGTCCGAGTGCTCGCTTGTGAATACGATCGATGCTCCTGCCTCCATCGCAAGTGCGGCCAGAAGTGCGTTTGCACCAGGGGAGTCGGCATCTATCAGCTCCACGACATTTCCCGCACCGAAAAATATTGGGTGCCCGCATGGGACAAAACCTGATAGTGACTGAAGAAGTCCGGACCCTGCAGGCTGCAGGAGAGGATCGGCGACGATCCTTTTGATCCCTGCTGCCCCGGCCATCTTTATATTCTCTTCAAGAGTGTTTTCATTCGGGACGATCACCGCGGCAGCACCGGCTTCTGCGACCTCTTTTCCTACAACGGGAATATTTCCATCGTGAAGCGAGAGTATCAAATCCGCATGGCCCAGTGCGGCTCTTATCAGTTCGGGATCCTGTGTGTCTGCGGCAAAGATGGTATGTATCCCGGATACTTCCTCAAATACCCTCAGGACATCCTCCGGTGTTGCATCGAACCCGAACCCGAGATCGATGATGTCGGCACCGGATTCAATGAATTCAAAGACTATGTCGCGGAGATTATCTGTCTTATGCGCATCCATGATCTCGGCGAGAACTTTCATTCTCGATCCCCCGCCGATCCGTAAATTGCCTATATAAAAATCAGGTTGGGACCTCTCTTCTGTCTCACTGATCTTCGAATATGCCTCCTCTTTCTTTTTTGAAGCGATCAGTTCGTCGGCAGGTATCGTTCGTGAGAGTTCAAGTTCGTCGATATGGCCCAGGATCAGTTCGAGATCTGCGGCGTGCCGGGGTCCGAGGTATACAGGGGTGCCGAATTCATCCTCTACCCCTGAAAAATCCGCCGTGCACATGCCGGAAACAATCACCATATCGTATTTTACTTTACTTCCTGACAGGATTCCTGAAAGTTTTTTAGGTGCGAGGAATGCGGCGATCTTTCCTGCAACGGCTACATCGGCCCCAAATCTTTCCGCGGCTTTTTTTACCACCGGATATGCAATCTCGCCTGTCGGGAGGAGTATGCGCATACCCCTTGAATTAATATGGCAAGGGAGAAAAATACTACTATCCGATGCTGAAATGCGACCTTCATGTGCATACGAAATATTCCCGCGACGGCGAGAGCAGTGTTGAGGATATTATCCGGATGGCGGAGAAACGCGGTCTTGATGTAATTGCCATTACGGATCACGACACTGTCGGGGGAGCGAAGTACGCACAGACAATAAAAACCGATATTCTGGTAATCCCCGGGGTCGAGATCTCGACAAAATCGGGTCATCTAATTGCGCTCGGCATAACCGAAACCGTTCCTGCGGGTCTTGATTTTTATGAAACCGTCGACCGTGCAAGGGCAATGGGAGCGTTTTTGATCCTCCCGCATCCTTTCCACCAGTTCAGGCATGGTGTGGGCACCAGGCTGAAGGATGCCATCGGAGCCGTTGATGCAGTCGAATCATTCAACAGCCGCTATATTATAGGATCTGCAAACAGGAAGGCGGAGAAGAAAGCAAAAAAGTTCAAAAAGCCGTGTGTTGCAGGAAGTGACGCCCATAATGCGAGGTTTATTGGGTACGGTGTGACGGTTGTAGATTCGGAGAAGGATATGCAGTCGATATTCGATGCAATATCCGCCGGCAGGATCTGCATTATCGGGAAGATGACTCCGCTTAAAAGCTATACCGGGCAATCTTTAAAGAACACCAAGCGAAAGATCGTCAGGAAAGTCAGGCATAAATGAGAATTGCATTTCTTGTATCGTATATAGGAACGAATTTTTACGGTTCCCAGCAGCAGCCGGGGATAAGGACGGTCGAAGGGGAATTTATCGGAGCATGTATCGATCTGGGGCTTTTTTCCGGCTGGAGAGATGCACGCTTCCAGTTTTCAGGAAGGACCGATGCAGGTGTGCACGCAAGATCCCAGATCTGCGCTTTTGATACAGATTATCCCGAGAGAGCAGTTTCGGCAATAAACAGGAAACTTCCCGGGGACATCAGGTGCAGGGGATGGGCCGGGGTTCCGGAAGGATTCAATCCGCGTTTTGAGGTTTCGGAGAGAGTCTACAGGTATTTTTTCCCTGATGGGAATCTTGACCGGGGTAAGATGTCGCTTGCTGCCGCATGTCTCCCCGGAGTACATGATTTCTCCCGTTTCGCCCGTGTCGAGGGGAAAAACCCCGAGAGGAAAATATTCTCGGCAGAGTTAATCCCGGATAAGGAAGGGGTAATCTTCGAGATTCGCGGGGAGAGTTTTCTCTGGAATATGGTCCGGTGCATATCACATGCCCTTTGGCTGGTGGGAAGCGGTTCCGAGCCTTCGGATATAATTTCAGACGCACTATCAAATACGGGAGGGCCCCGTTTTCCCGCTGCACCTCCTGAAGGTCTTGTCCTTTGGGACTTAGTTACGGATCTGGAATTCGCTCCAATGGAAGGTCTTGAGAAGAGCGACAAATTCCTTGGCGATTTCAGGTGCAGGCATCACCAGCTTTTGAAGGCCGCTGAGTTTTTGGGAGAGTGAATATTTTTTTTGGAGCGAGAGAGGACGCTTGCCCTTCGTTTGTCTGGCCGGGAGAGAGTAAATTAGGATATTTTTAATCAATGAACAAAACTGTTTCAATAATTTAGGTGGGAACGGGTTTCAGGAGCAAAAGGGGATGCTCGTCCATCCCCCTCCCTTTTGAATCACAGTGAATATTTTTCCAGTGACAACCCTTGCGCAAGTTCGCTTCGCGAACACGCCCTGACCTCAGGGCTTTGCGCTATTGCGATAACCCGGCCTGGATGCTACCCATCCGGGAACTCTAAAGATAATTTTCATGAAATGAACCGGTGACCGAAGGTCGCCGTAGGTTTCGAAAGGGCGAGAGCCCTTCGGTTGCCTCGGCCGGGGGAAAATAATTCCAAAATGCATATGGTGACCAAAGTTCGCCAGCTCTCTCTGGAGCAAAAGGGGGATGCTCGTTCATCCCTTTTGCGACTTATCGCCATGAGGGGGAGGGTAACAGGGAGGGGGAAACCTCACTCTCCCTTAAAATTTTATTTTAAAACTCATGACGAATACAAACTCAATAAAAAAAAGAAAATAAAAGGTTAAGTCGTGATGATATCCACTCCGGAAGGCTTCATAATGGATATAAGCCATCCGGGGATCGCCTGTGATGTCTTCAGGACTACCTTGAAATCATCCCTGTTTGTTACGACGCCAATATATGTTGCAGTGACTTCGTAATCGGCATCATAGATAGGCATTCCGAACATCGTGATTATTACATGTTTTGCCGGGAAAGTCGTCGATTCACCCAGAGAGATAGTCCGCCTGTCGTTGTTGATGGAAAGGGTTACTGCATTTCCGCTGCTGATCGCCTGGACGGGAATGGGGCCGAAGTCGATCTTCTGGCTGTCGGGAATGAGTACATCATATGTCCCGGTATATGAGAGCGGGTAACCGTATGCATCGAGAACACTGTTTCCGGTAATCAGGCTGACGTATCCTCCCGCTGCGATTAGAATCACAATAATAATAATCCCGAGAGCGATCTTTCCTCCGTGGCCCTTTTTCGGAGCTTCAGCCTTCTGCTGGGCGCGAACCTCTTTTTCGATCTGGGCTCTTTTTCTCTCGTCTTCGAGCCGGTTTCTCTCTTCCTCGCGGGCCCATTCGTCCTTTTCCTTCTTCTTCCTGGCTTCCTCGGCAAGACATTCTTTTTCGGCCTGCTTTTCTGCTTCTATCTTCTCGTATTCCTTAGCTTTTTCAGCGTTTTCCTTCTCGCGCTTCTCTCTTTCGATCCTTTCGCGTTCGTCTTTCCTTATCTTTTCTTCGTCAGCCTGGGAGAGTCCCGGTTTCGGTTCTTTCTCCTCCGGTGTGTCCGGGAGCTTGACCGCCTCTCCCACCTTCTTTGTAAAACCTTCAAGTGATTTTTTGTCAGGTAGTTTAACCATGTTGTATCACCTCGATGATATTGCTCTATATGTCGAATTAGCTATATTTAAATTGCGAAAAAAGTAGTTATTCCTCATCACTTTTTCTGACGAGAAATGGTTTTCCATCTATGACTACATATTCGTCCCCTTTTTGAATGAAATGATCTGCATTCCTAAGTACTTTTTCTGCACCGTCTACAAGATATCTTTCCGGCCCTTCAACCTTAAATGATAATTTCCCGCCGATATCGATCAGGCCGTCGTCGTAGACGATATACTCCCTCTCCCCCATTATGAGGTGGCGGGCGCCGGTCATAGCAACTTCAGCACCGTCGATCAAAAAATGCTCTTCCTTTTCGCAGGTATATTCATAATCGGCCATCAGGGAATATTCGTCCTTTTTTGGGAGTTCCTCCTCTTTGGATGGTTCATTCAGTTCCCTGTCATAGGCGCTTCTCTTTTCGGGGTCCGATAGCACCGAATAGGCGGCAGATATTTTTTCGAAAAGCTGTTTTGCATTCGGGTGCGTCGCCGTGTCCGGATGATATACCTTTGCAAGGCTGCGATATGCTTTTATTATCTCATCAGATTCTGCGTTTGCATCAAGACCCAGCACTTCGTAGTAATTCTGCGCCATCTGATTACAGGTATGTCTGCTATGAATTATTTAACAGGGTGCTGATATCAAAAGCCAAAATATCATTATAAATAGTGACAGATTATTACAGAGGTTTTTTAATTGGCAGAGATACCGGATGATGAGTATATTTTAAAGACCACGTCCGCCTGTGCCGGGTGCAGTATCCCTCTCTGTCTCCGGTATATCACAAAGGCGGCCGGTCCCGATACGGTACTGGTGATTCCTGCATGCTGTACAAGTGTTATACAGGGTTTGTATCCTAATACCGCGGTTAACATTCCCGTATACAATGTTGCTTTCGCCTCGGCGGCAGCAGTTGCATCAGGAATGAGCGAGGCTTTCCGTGCGGCAGGAAAGAAGACAAACGTCATCTGTTTCGCAGGAGACGGCGGGACGGTGGATATCGGTATCCAGGCCCTCTCCGGCGCACTTGAGCGTGGAACGGATTTCTTATACGTGTGCTACGACAACGAGGCATACTCAAATACCGGTATGCAGAGATCGGGTGCGACTCCGCTCGGTGCGGCAACGACAACGACGCCGGCGGGAAAGAAAGAGTTCAAGAAGGACCTTGACGCGATTGTAAACGCACACAACCCGGTATATATGGCGACCGCGTGCAGTGCATATCCGCTCGACCTTTACAACAAGGTGGAAAAGGCACTCTCGATCACCGGGCCGAAGTTCATACACATTCTTGCACCGTGTCCGCCGGGATGGAGATACCAGTCCGATAAGACGATCTCTGTCGGAAAACTTGCAGTGCAGTCGGGCATGTGGGTTCTCTATGAGCGTGAGAACGGAAAGATAAGCCTGACCGGGGCATCGAAGGCTGCTGCAAAGAAGAGAATCCCCGTGGAAGACTACCTTAAGGCACAGGGAAGATTCAAGACCGCCTCAAAAGAGGAGATCTCCGAACTTCAGCAGGCGGTCGAAAATAATTTCAAAAGGATCGAAAAGGAGGTTGACGGGACATGCTGAATGTAGGAACAGGCAATAAGGCAGTGGCACTTGCGGTTAGAGATGCAAAACCCGGTGTAGTCGCTGCGTACCCGATCACCCCTCAGACCGAGATAGTCGAAGAGATTGCGAACCAGGTGAGTTCCGGAAAGCTGGGTGCGAGGTATATCCCCGTTGAGTCCGAGCACTCTGCAATGGCCGCCTGCATCGGTGTTGCCGCGACCGGCACAAGAACATTTACCGCAACAAGTTCGCACGGTCTTGTCTACATGTGCGAGATGCTCCACTGGGCGGCCGGTGCACGCCTCCCGATCGTTATGGCGAATGCGAACCGTGCTCTCGGTCCCGGCTGGAATATCGGCGCCGAACATTCGGACTCCATGTCCATGAGGGACTCCGGGTGGCTCCAGGTATATGCGTCGACCGTACAGGAGGCATACGATGCGACGATAATCGCGTTCAGGATTGCAGAGAATGAAAACGTTCTGCTCCCTGTGATGATCAACCTCGACGGTTTCCTCCTGACCCACGTCACGCAGGGATTCGAGACTGTCGATCCATCCGGGTTCCTGCCCCCCACAAACACCCCACACGCCATCGATATCAATAATCCTGGCGGCTACGGGACGCTCACCGCAAACACCGACCACTACAAGTTCCGCCACGACATCATGGTCGGAATGAAGAACTCCGTAGCAGTTATAGAAGATGCCCAGAAGGAATTTGAGAAACATTTCGGCAGGAAATACGAGATGTACGAGGAGTACATGACAGAGGATGCCGAAGTCCTTGTAATTGCGATGGGAACAATAGGCAAGGAGATGGAGGTCGCGGTCGACAAACTTCGTGAAGAAGGAGTTAAGGCGGGTTCAATCCGGGTTCGCTGGTTCAGGCCGTTCCCTGACCTGAGGGAAAAATTCGAAGGGAAAGAGATCGTCGTAATCGACCGCGATTACTCGTTCGGCTTCGGCGGAATTCTTGCCAATGAACTCCGTGCGAAGACCTGCTGCAACCCTTACAGCGTCATCGCCGGCCTCGGCGGCCAGGATGTCACATATGACGATATCGCCGGGTTTGTCCGGGACAGGAAACCTGGCGAAGAGTTCTGGTTCGGGGTGAGCGAATAATGTACGAGATAAGGCTTCATTCAAGGGGCGGGCAGGGTGGTGTAACAGCCGCAAAGATCCTTGCTCATGCTGCATTCCTCGACGGTAAATATGCAACTGCAACTCCTCTCTATGGTGCAGAGAGGCGCGGTGCACCTGTGGTTTCGTTCATCAGGATCGATGACAAGCCTATAAAGGTCTATTCGCAGGTAAGAAACCCCGATCTTGTAATTGTTCTCGATCCGGGAATCATGAACATGGTCGATGTTATGCAGGGCATCCACAAAGACGGCAAAGTCCTGATCAACAGCCCGCATAAACCGGAGATGGATGGTCACAAGGTCTACAACATCGATCTTACGGGGATCGCATTATCTCTCGATCTCGTCGTGGCAGGAAACCCGATCCTCAACACCCCTCTTCTCGGGGCTCTTGCAAAGATCGGCCTGGTATCGAGGGAATCTGTCAGGAAGGCGATATCCGAGGCGTTCTCGGACGAGAGGAACGGGACAGCAGCCCTTAAGGCGTACGAGGAGCTGGTAATATGAGTGCAAAACTTGCAATATCGAGACCTAAAGAGGGAGCCGCAGGAAAGACCGGCACCTGGAGAACTTTCAAGCCAGTAGTCGACAGGGAACTCTGCAACAAGTGCGGAAACTGCGAGAGGTTCTGCCCCGACGGAACTATCTCAAAAGAGTTCGAGATCGATCTCGAGTTCTGCAAAGGCTGCGGAATCTGTGCCGATGTCTGCCCCAAGAAGGCCATAAAGATGGTCAGGGAAGAATAGGCAAAAAAATCCTGGAATTAAATTATAATCAATATTTTTTCGTGAAAGCTGTGGCGGCTAATTCTGCTCTCCCAGCTGTTTTTCTATATCGTTGCGGATTTTTTGGATATCTTCGAGAAGGAGGCGGAGTTTTACAGGATCGTTGACTTTCTCCCTTGACAATCCTTCACCGACAACTTCGTCATCAAGATACCTTATACCCCAGAACCCAAGTACCTTTAAAACGATAACCAGTTTATCACCCGCTTCCGTAAGCGAATATTCGACCTTCGGAGGAACTACCGGATATACTGTTCTTGTAATAATGCCGTCACGTTCGAGTTCGCGAAGCTGCTTTACCAGCATCTTCTCGCTGATCGAGGGCAGTTTGTGTAATATTTCACTATAACGCAGTTTTCCGTCTCTTAATACAAGAACGATCAACAGTTTCCATTTTCCCCCGATTACATTGACTGCCGCTTCGACCCACGACCAGTATTCCTTGTTCTTTGCCATTTCTGACTTTCATTTTGGTTAGTATGTGATAAAATGGTGCGTATGGTGTATTAATCCGGAGAAGTCGATCTGTATAACGCATCCGGCTTGACAGTCTGAAATGTCTGCCGGGCGGAAGGAATACAGGATGAATACAAAATCTACAAATAATCAGCAAAATTCCAACTTTGCCGAAGGGGGCGGCAGGAGGGGTATACAATATAAATGGGTCGCACTCTCGAATACGACCATCGCAATGTTCATGGCAGCGGTGAACGGGAGCATCCTCCTGATCTCCCTGCCGGCGATCTTCAACGGCATCAATATAAATCCCCTCACTTCGTTCCAGTACCTTCTCTGGATTCTGATGGGATATGGTGTGGTGACGGCGACGCTGCTCCTTAGTTTCGGGCGTCTCTCCGATATGTACGGACGTGTCAGGCTTTACAACATAGGCTTTGCAATATTTACGGTGGGTTCGGTCCTCCTCTTTTTTACACCGGATACGGGTGACGCCGGGGCGATTGAACTGATTGTCTTCAGGTTAATACAGGCGATAGGTGCGGCGTTTATATTCTCGAACAGTGCCGCGATACTCACCGATGCATTTCCGCCTGACGAGCGCGGGAAAGCGCTCGGCCTCAACCAGGTGGCAGCTATCGCCGGCCAGTTTATCGGCCTCATTATCGGCGGGCTGCTGGCTGTGTTCAACTGGAGGTATGTCTTCCTGATAAGTGTGCCGTTCGGGGTGATCGGTACGATCTGGGCATTTTTAAAACTCAAAGAGACTGACTGCCGGGAAAAGAGGCCCCAGAAGATCGATATATGGGGAAATCTGGTATTTATCGGAGGTCTGACGATTTTCCTGATCGGCATAACCTACGCCCTGATACCATACGGGGATTCGCCGATGGGCTGGGGAAGTCCGTTCGTGATCGCCTCTCTTGTCGCGGGCTTCCTGCTGCTTGTCGCATTTCCGTTTATCGAGATGAGGGTGGAAGATCCGATGTTCAGGATAGATCTCTTCAGGGTCAGGAATTTTGCATTCGGCAATGCCGCCGGTTTTCTCTCCGCCCTTGCCCGCGGCGGAGTGATGATAATTCTGATCCTGCTTCTTCAGGGTATCTGGCTGCCACTGCACGGTTACAGTTTCGAATCTACTCCGTTCTGGGCGGGAATATACATGCTGCCGCTCACGATCGGTTTTGTTGTGATGGGGCCGATCTCAGGCATTCTCTCCGACAGGTACGGTGCACGCTGGCTGAGTACAGCGGGAATGGTGCTGGTCGGGATCTCGTTCCTGGTTCTTGCAGCACTCCCGTATGACTTCGATTACCTGCCCTTTGCTCTGGCTCTGCTTATTATGGGTCTTGGAAACGGACTGTTCGCATCCCCCAATTCGGC
This sequence comes from Methanolacinia paynteri, assembly GCF_000784355.1. Classification (NCBI taxonomy): domain Archaea; kingdom Methanobacteriati; phylum Methanobacteriota; class Methanomicrobia; order Methanomicrobiales; family Methanomicrobiaceae; genus Methanolacinia; species Methanolacinia paynteri. The sequence continues at coordinate 28,978 of NZ_AXDV01000001.1, forward strand.
GGCCATCATGAATTCGGTAGGACCCGGCGAGCGTGGTGTCGCTTCCGGAATGATGGCAACCCTGATGAATTCGGGCTTCGTTCTCTCGATGGGAATGTTCTTCACGATCATAGTTGTGGAGCTTACCAAGGCGTTTCCCCCGGTGCTGACATCAGCTCTTACAGCCGCCAATGCAACATCGCTCATCGCCGACATGAGTGCGATACCACCGACAGGAGCCCTTTTCGCTGCGTTCCTGGGATATAATCCGGTGGAGATGATCATTGACGGGCTATCGCCTGCACTGGTTGCAAACATAGCGCCTGCAACGATTGCTACCCTGACAAATACGGTCTGGTTCCCGACGACTCTCGCGGAGGCGTTCATGCCGTCGCTCGGTTTGTCGTTCTATATCGGGGCAGCACTTTCGTTTGTCGCCGCAGTCCTGTGTGCGATGAGGGGCAACAAATACATCGAGGAGCTCGACAACGCACCGGGGAAAGACTGATGTCTTCAATCCGCAAGGCGTATCTGATGAGAAGATAAATCAGGATTAAGACCGGGTAATGAAGGAGATATAAAAATGGCAGGTAAGTTGTTTGGCAAAGTTCTGATTGCAACGGACGGTTCGGAGAACAACAGGAGTGCTCTTGAGGAGGGCATAAAAGTCGTTCGTGAATGCGGGGGTGCCGGTTACGCGGTTTATGTTATCGACTCCCACACGCTGTCCACGTCCTCGGCCGAGATCCCTGTAGGCGATGCCTGCGAGGTTTCGATGGACGAGGCGAAGAAAGCGTTCGATCTGCTGAAGTCCCTGTCTGGAGATGTTAAGTTTGAGACGAAGATCCTTGACGGCAGACCGGGAATGGAGATCGTGAAGTTTGCCGAAAAAGAAGGAATAGACCTGATTGTTATCGGCACGAAGGGAAAGAAGGGGCTTGAGCGGCTGCTTTTGGGAAGCGTCGCGGAAGAAGTGATCCGCTCTGCTACCTGCAAAGTGCTTGTCGTGAAATGATTTTTTCTTTTTTTGGGCCTTGGAGAAATCCTCTAAGGAAATAGCGACTGAAAGATCGATCATATAGGAACTTAATTTTATTTTACCACAAATCTGACAATTGTAAAATGCTGCGGAGATACAACTGTCCAGATGGTCCTGACCAGGATTACCGCCTCGCAATTTCTGAAGTAGTTTGCAACTTTGCACACGTTTGTACAAACTTTGCACAAAGATTTTGCAAACCAAATAACTGCAATAAAGAGATTTTTCGAATAATTACTCAAATATCTCTATTTTATCATTTAGTTTGCAAAAAAACTGAAACCACACAGAAGCCGACAGCAGGATCTATGCAAAAAGCGTCCTGTGTGTGTACCGGTATTTTTGTGCAAACTAGAGCAATAATAATAAAAAAAATTATTATATGTACAATAATTTGAAAAATATCTTAGAATTTCGTTTTTTTAATTTGCAAAACTTTTTGCAAATTGTGCGCAACGTTGTGCAAAGTTGCAAAAATAGATCCTTTAGAACCATCATGACAGAACAAGAGGCTAAAGCACGAAAAAAAATTGATAGGTTTTCTACGGAGCGTTTTTTGTAGTGATTTTATACTTTTGAGGGCATAAGCCCATTCGGGGCAGCCCCATGCTCAGTTCGCTTCGCAAGTTCCGCGAACTTTTGCAAAGATGATAGTACGGCCTGGACGCTACCCGTCCGTGTAGCTCTAAAATTTAATTTCATGAAATGAACCGGTGACCGAAGGTCGCTCTCGGTCTCGAAAGGGCGACAGCCCTTCGGTTACCTCGGCCGTGAAAAAGTAATTAGCTAAAGTTTGGAGCAAAAGGGGATGCTTGTCCATCCCTTTTGCGACTTATCGCGATCAGGGGGATGGTTATAGGGAGGGGGTCCCCTCCCTGTATTATAATTATTTTGTAAAAACTCCAGACAGAAGCTAAATATATCATTGAAATTTTATAATGAATCATCTGAAAAAAGAGTCAGGGTGTATCGCAATGGATTTTCCAGAACAACTGAAATCGTTTACTGCACGGATTCCTAAACTTTCGGAAAGCATTTTTACTGAAGAAGCAACTAAAACAGCTCTTGTAATGCCTTTTCTGAGTATCTTGGGTTATAACGTCTTTGATCCAACAGAAGTAATTCCTGAATTTACAGCAGATCATGGGACTAAAAAAGGAGAGAAAGTTGATTATGCTGTATGTCTGAACAACCAGCCTGAAATATTGATTGAGTGCAAGGCACTGGGTTCAGATTTGAACAATAATCAGGCGTCCCAGTTGTTCAGATATTACAGTGTCACGAATGCCAGAGTTGGTGTTTTGACGAATGGGGTAAAGTACAGATTCTTTTCAGATTTGGATTCTCCGAATAAAATGGATGCCAAACCATTCTATGAAGTTGATATGCTTAATTTAAGAGAAAAGGATGTTAATGAACTTAAAAGATTCACAAAAGAAGTATTTGATCCAAATGATCTAACATCCATTGCAATTTCTTTAAAGTACACAAATGAAATTATACAGATTCTTCAGGATGAGTTGAATTCTCCTTCAGATGAGTTTGTAAAATTTTTTGCACGCCATGTCTACAATGGTCAAATTACAAAAAATGTTCTTGAAAAATTCAGATATATAGTTAAAGATGCCAGAAACCAGTTCATCAACGAAAAAATTAACAGTCGCCTTAAGATGGCAATGTCTGAGACAAAGCCTGAGGAAAAGGTAGTGGAAGCTGATTCCGAGGATGAACCTGAAAACGATGACGGGATATTTACCACCGTTGAAGAATGGGAAGGTTTCTATATTGTTCGTGCCATCCTGAGAAGTATTACTGATGCGAATCGCGTCAATCTAAGGGATACAAAAAGCTATTGTGGTGTATTGTTTGATAATAGCAATAGAAAACCAATATGCCGCTTGAGATTTAATTCAAAGCAAAAATACCTTGGAATTTTTGATGAAAATAAAAAGGAACAAAAAATTCCAATAAATGATCTGAGCGAGATATATGATCACGCAGATGTTCTAAAGAAAACCGTTGAATTTTACGATTCTGCCTAAAATGAATTATTTAAGAAATATATTCTTTTAGCTTGAAATTAAAAAACGACACGCCCCCAACAGGACTCGAACCTGTGACATTCTGGTTAACAGCCAGACACTCTACCAACTGAGTTATGGAGGCAGTACTTGCACTGTTCAACGTGCCTATAGATGTTGATTTTTCCGTTATTAAATATTATGGATTTAACTTTCAGTTGCAGCCTTAATCTTTTTAAGGAGAGCAATTATTTCGTCGGTTTGTGTGTCGAGATTCTTCATAAGTTCGGCTGCCTTCGGGGTCGCGACAGCACCCGCCGGGGACGCCTGGATGTACCCCAGCTGCTCCAGGACCTTGAGGGAGTATCTTATCTTATGGGAGGGGATCTTCGTTATCTCCGAGAGTTTCAGGATGCCGATCGGCTGGTGCTCCGAGACTATCTTTATCACCTCTATATGCCTAAGGACGATCTCTGTCTCGGTCTTAAGTTTGTTCAGCAAACGGGTGACCCCCTGGAAAAATTTACTCCTGTTTCATAAGCCATGCCTTGTCCTTTTTATAGTGGCTCCTGAATAATACGGCCATAACCGCCGCCACGATAAGGCACAATACTCCTATTGCAATGCTGTAAAACGGGATCAGCCCGAAAAAGGCCAGAATGGCGACTGCAACAAGTATGACGATAACATTCAGCATTATCGTCAGTTTCGCGAACTTCATCTTGAATATCTTTTCCGCAGATGGATTCATTGCATTAAATTGTTTGGCATCATCTCGTAAAATTACTTGTGTATCAAAGGTGAAGTATTCAGGGAACAATATGGAAGACCCAATCGACAAAGCACTTGAAAGGGCCGGCATGGCGGCATATCTCGCTTATGCCGATTCTTCCAACCCGGATATGATGTATCTTACGGAATTTCAGGTAAACGACCCGCTTGTATATCTCAAAAAACGTGGCGAGGGAGGCGTTCTGATCGTCCCGCAGATGGAGTACGACCGCGCTCTTCAGGAATCCCGCTGCGAAGTGATAAACCGTGGCGATGCCGGATTTTTCGACGACCTCGAAAAGCACAAGGACGGGCTTTCGGCGATGGCGTCGATGGTGTCCCGCCTTGCAGGAGACGGCATTCTCTTATCGCCGGATGTCCCCGTATCTTTTGCAAAAAAGATCGAAACCTTCTGTGGGACTGCCGTTGACGAGGGAACAGTCTCTGAGATGAGATCCGTGAAGACCCGGGCCCAGGCGGACAACATCAGGAAAGTCCAGAAGACAACCGAAGAAGCGATGGAGCTTGCCATCTCGCTTATAAAAAATGCCGAATGCAAAGACGGCGAATTGTATCTCGGGAGCGAACCCCTCACATCCGATTACATAAGAAACGAGATGCACTGCTTCTTCTTAAGGAGGGGGCTTGTCGCAAGCGATACCATAGTATCCTGCGGGAAGGAGACCGCAATCCCGCACTGTATCGGCAACGGGGTAATACTTGAAAACGAGCCCGTTGTCATAGACGTATTCCCCTGTGACTCGAAGAGCGGCTATTATTCTGATATGACGAGGACGGTAGTAAGGGGAGAGCCCGATCCCGAGATCGAGGCGATGTATTCATGCGTCAGGGAAGCAAAAATACATGCAAAAGGAATGATTGCCGAAGGGCGGACCGGAAAAGAGATCCACGAATATGTAGTGAACTTTTTCGACGAGAACGGCTATACTTCAGGGAAGGAAGGCTTCATTCATAGTCTCGGCCACGGGGTGGGGCTTGCAGTTCACGAAGGGCCGTCACTTTCGCCTTCCGGGGGAAAACTCGTCGAAGGAAATATCGTAACCGTGGAGCCCGGTCTTTACTATAAAAAGATCGGCGGGGTAAGGCTGGAAGACATAGGAATGGTTACAAAAACCGGATTTGATTGCTTTACAGATTATCCGGAGGATATCAGAATATGATCGATGATGAAATATTAAATAAATATCTTGAAGCAGGAAAGATAGCGAAAGAATGCAGGGAATTTGCAGCAGGGAAAGTAAAGGTCGGCGCCAAGATCCTGGATGTTGTCGTCGAGAGCGAGCAGAAGATACTGTCAATGGGTGCCGGAATTGCATTCCCCCTGAATATCTCCCTCAACGAGGCCGCCGCTCACGATACCGCCTCTCCCGGTGACGAACGGGTCTTTAAGGCCGGCGATGTCGTCAAGGTTGATCTTGGGGTCCACATAGACGGGTACATCGCCGATACGGCGGTTACCGTCGATCTCGGGAAGAACGATCTCCTGGTGGAGGCCTCGAAGGCCGCGCTTCATGCGGCAATCGATATGGTCCGTCCGGGAGTAAGAACTGGGCAGATCGGTGCAGCAGTCCAGGCCGAGATCGAGAGCCGCGGGTACCGCCCCGTGGCAAACCTTACAGGCCACGGACTTGGTCAATACCTGCTCCACGGGATTCCGACGATCCCCAATGTCGGTATGCAGGGCGGGACAGAGCTCGAGGAAGGTATGGTCTTCGCAATCGAACCCTTTGCATCCACAGGTTCCGGGATTGTCTCGGACGCATCCCGTACCGAGATCTACAGCCAGATCTCGTCGCGTCAGATCAGGCTTCCTTCCGCAAGAAAGCTCATGAAAAAAGTTGCCGAACGAAACAGTCTCCCGTTCTCCAGGCACTGGTATTACGAAGAAAAATCCGATCTGGCGATTGCCCAGTTGGTGAAGCAGAATATCCTCAGGGGTTATCCTGTACTTCATGACGTGGCAGGATCGCTTGTATCCCAGGCCGAGCATACGATGATCGTTACGGATGACGGGTGCATTGTAACGACTGTTTAATATTGTATTACAACGAATAATATTAAATTATTTTTTCAGTTTTCAGGATAATATAGCGTGAGATAATATTATCCCGTTTGAGCAGTAAAATATGATGTTGTACATATGAATGCCGACGACAAGGAACTGGCGATCGATATTCTTGAGTTTCTCATAACCGCGGATATTATCAATAAAAATGAAGAGCTCACGAAACTCGACCTGCCCAAAAAATACTGGAAATTTTTCGGCACCGGCGACTACAATACGGATATTGACAGGCCAATAACAATCGGAGAGTCCCTCATCAGCAAGGTTTGCATTGCTGACAATGCAATAGAAATTGTCAAACAGAACCCCTTCGTCAAGTTCGATGAATTCGGGAAGAGGTTCGGAATCACTACGCTTGACGCCGCAGCGGCATGGTTCCTCCGCCAGGCCGGGAAAGAGCGGATAATGAGAAATCCTGTTCTTGCCCGTTATTATGAGAAGGCCGGAGATGCCGGTATATCCTATAAAGAATCCCTTGAGAGCGTCCCTCGGTTCATCGATTCGAAGGAGTACCTTGAGGCGAAGGTAAACCATATCATCGGTGACGACGAGGAGCTCAAGGCGGCACGCGGGCTTATCATCATCAGTTCTCCCGAAGAGATCGAATATTCGCTCGACGATCTGGTCTGTACTCCCAAACAGGAAGAAGGGATCAAAAAGATCGAGATTGCACTGAAGAACAGGGAGTTCCTTAAGGAAAGAAGGATATTCGAGTTCGGAAAACTCCTCTTCGTCGGCCCGCCGGGAACAGGAAAGACATCGCTGGCTCTTGCAATGTCGAAGGCGCTTAAGATGCCGCTGCTCGAGGTCCGGCTTGCAATGGTAACATCGCAGTACCTTGGCGAGACTTCGAAGAACATCGATCGTATATTCGATATTGCAAGGAGACTTTCGCCGTGCATACTGTTTATCGACGAGTTCGATTTCGTTGCCAAGAGCCGCGTGACCGAGGACAACGGTGCTATGAAGCGTGCGGTCAACATGCTCCTTAAAAATATAGATACGGTCAGCTTCGTCAGGAACGGCGTGGTCCTGATTGGTGCGACGAATCACCCTGCCCTCCTCGACGAGGCGGCCTGGAGACGTTTTGACGATGTCATCGAATTCCCGCTTCCCGATTACGAGATGAGGGTTGAGATCCTGAAAAAGATCACCAGCACTCTCGACTGCACCTGTGATTTTGAGGAACTTGCGGCAGAGACCGAAGGCTTTTCAGGTGCCGATCTCAGGATAATGATAAAGGAGTCCATAATCTCTGCTCTTATGAGGGACAGCTTCGAGCTTTCCGAATTCGATGTGGAGCAGGGTATGGGCAGCGTCCGTGAAAGGGACACGATTCGCCAGAGCGCCTCGATATGAAGATAACAATTCTCGGTACCGGCGATACTGTCGGAACCCCCCGTGTGGGGTGCGACTGCGGGGTCTGCACCCTTGCAACCGAAGAAGGCCGTTCACGTCTCAGGACATCTTTTTTGATCGAGAATGAAGGAAAAAATATACTAATAGATACATCCCCCGATTTAAAGGAGCAGCTGATCCGGACAGGTGCGCCGAAGATAGGCGCTGTGCTTTGGACACATGCACATTACGATCATATCGCGGGATTCAACGAGTTCTACAGGGTGCAGGACTTCCCGCCTGCATATACGCCTGAAAAAGTGATGGATGATATCTCAGGCTTCTTTCATTTTTTGAGATTTAAGAAGAACATCGTCGAACCGTACGAGCCTTTCATCCTTTTCGGGATGGAGATCACGTTTGTTACAGTCAATCACCCCCCTATAGACACCTATGGGATTGTAATCCGTTACAACGGGAAAAAGATCGGTTACACTTCAGATACGAACCCGAACCTTCCTGAAAGGACGGTGAAGGAACTGATGAACTGTGATCTTCTTTTCTTAGACGCCCTGATGCTCCCTGACGTCCACATCGGAAAGCACATGAATATAGCCGAAGCAGAAGACCTTGCACAAAAACTCTCGCCGAAAGAGTACTATTTTGTCCACATGAGCCACAGGATTCCTATGTCATACCCGCACGCCGCCACGGATTTTATGACATTCGAGTTCTGATTTTTGTGGCTGATTCGACCAATACTTATATACTCGTATAAAATCCAAGAATATGGGTACCTATGGAGATAAAAGTAATAGAACTAAAGGACGATCTCGCACGCATAATGTTTGTCGGGGAAGGGCATACCTTCATGAATGTACTTGTGGATGAGATTCTGAAGAATCCCGAAGTCGATGTCGCAAACTACAGCAGTGAGTTCCATTTTACAGATCCTGTACTTCTTGTAACTACAAAGAATGGTAAAAATCCGCTCGATGCAATCCGTGAAGCTGCATCTGCAATTTCCGGCAATTGTACAGGGCTTATTGAGACTCTTAACAATTCCTGAAAAAAAATATAAAAAAAATATTATTTTCTGATTGGTTCCGTAAAGGCGATAGTGCCTGCAACTCTTGTTATCTTCACCCTGACCTTCTGGCCCGGTTTCGTATTTGCAACGTAAAGCGTATATTTGCCGACCTTTGCAACGCCGTCTCCTCTTTTGGAGAGGAACTGGATCTCGGCATCGATCTCTTTTCCTTCCTCGACAAGATTTGCGGTTGCGTCTCCCCTGGCTCTCCTCTTCCTTACAGGTCTGTGCCCTCCGCATGCATCGCACCTGAGCATCATGATCCTTCCGTCTTTCACGAGCCTTGTATCGGGTTTCCCGCACTCTGAACAGATCACGTAATCTTCGGTATACTTATTCACAAGATCTGCAATAAGATCGCGATCGAATTTTCCGTTGAATATTGCACGGTTCCCGTCTATCTTGCCGGCCGTTCCAAGCTCTCCAAGCAGGTATTTCATAACATGGTCGGGCTCTCTTCTGAGGGTGGAGACGATATCGGAAAAATTTTCAAGAACCGTTGTTTTCCCCTCAATGTACACCCTGGCTTCGGGTACCTGAAAACGTCCCTCATCACCGGAAGTCTCCGTGATGTTGCTGTATGCCTTTTCTAAAAGGGCTTCATAAGGGTCTGTCATGTCTAATAATATTGATGCTTTAAATAGATATAACTCACTTTGCTGACCTCCTCCCAGGCAAAGAATAAAAATTCGAATCTGCAAAAGATTGAATATCACTTCTGAACTTCGTTTAGACAGGGGAAACAAAACATGTACTTTTAATGGTAAAAAGGAACAATACATCCGATAGTTACCTTAGGAGGAATTATTTTTGAAGGTGATGGAGCCGTTTTTGGAAATAATCGGTGAAGAGTCCGGCAAAAAGGATATTTCTTATCTGGCTATGATCGGGCTTGTCATTTTCATGGTCGTGCTTTCCGAAACTGCTCTGGTCTTTACAACCAGCGGTCTTTTTCTCCTTTTGTCCAATCTCTTCTATTTCCCGCTGATCTATATAAACATGAAATGCTATGAACGGGGCCTTGCAGTCAACTCTGCTTTGGGTGCAGTATATTTTATAATATCCCTGTTTCTGGTTCATTTCGATGTTGTAGATATCCTGATTGCATTCTCAATGACAGTGACATATATTGCGGTCGGGATCAGCATAGCAATGATATCAAAGACGAACAATGAGAATAAAAATATCCTGATCGACAGCATCAGCAATTATGAAAATTTCTTCGAGGAGATCCAGGATGCAGTTCTTGTCTACAATTCTTCAGGGGAGATTCTCGGCGTCAACAATGCTGCATCAAGATTATTCGGCCTGGAAAAGAAGTACCTTACTTTTCTTAAAATTGAGGACCTGGGGAATTTCATTGAAAAGGATGATCTGAAAAAAGCGTTCTACGATATCAGCCCCTCCAAAAGCGGTTTTACGGATACCCGGCTGAAACAACAGGGTGGGAATACAATCTATGTCGAAATTCTCTCGAGCGCTGTAGATCCGTCAAAAGGAATTATGAGGGCTTATATCCGGGATGTCACCTCCAGGGTTGTCGCAGAGGAGAAGATCCATGATAGCGAAGCGCGGTACCGGCACCTCACAAATCAACTGCCCGAGATGATATTCGAGCTGGATACCGATGGAAATTTCACATTTTCAACACGTTATTCTATCAATCTTGCCGGAAAAACACCTGAAGAACTTACAGGCGGGATGAAGTTCTGGGACATTCTGGTTGAAGATGACAGGGATCGTGCCCGTAAAAATCTGGAATGGTTCTATAAAGGGATGTTTCTGGGCGCAGTGGAATACAGGCTGGCTAAACCCGACGGTGCCGTTATTCCTGTTATGGTTCATTTCAGCTATGATTTTGACGACAACAGTGCGGTGCAGGGGATCAGGGGCCTTGCTATGGATATCAGCCAAAGGAAAAGGATGGAGATGGCCCTGCGCCGAAACGAAAAAAAATTCAGAAGTCTGTTTGAGAATTCAAATGACGCTGTTATCATATTCGACAGGGACGGCTATATAATCGATATAAATACACGTCTTTGTCTTATGCTGGGCATAAGGAGGGATGAGGCAGTTTCCCAGACTCTTGAGTCCCGTTTTCCCGTGCCCGAATGGGGCAAAATATCGCAGATGTATGAAAATTCATCATCCGAAGGTGTCTGTTTCGAGTCCCGGATGCAGAATAAGGAAGGATCATTCATCGATGTTGAGATAAGCTCCGGGATAATCGATCCCGGAGAAGGCCTTTATCAGGCGATCCTAAGGGATATATCCGAAAGGAAGCGTGCCGAAGCTGAGCTTGCCCTCAGCAGGGGCAGACTCAACCTGGCAATAGAGGGCGCCGGAATGTGTGTTTGGGACTGGGATCTGGAGAAAGACGAGATGGTCTTCGAAGGCAAGTATGAAGAGATGTTTGGCCTTTTGAACGGGAATGATAATAGTCACGGCGCTATATGGAGGGAAATTCTCCAGGAGGAGTTCTATACAAAGATTATGGATCTGTATTCCAACTGCAATGACCCGGAGAAATCAGATCCGAAATCCGCACAATTCGAATCCGAGTATAAATTCAGGACATCTGCAGGGACATACAAATGGATAGTAGTTCTCGGCAAAGTCGTGAAATGCAGTTCAGACGGGAATCCTATACGGATAACCGGTATAATGCAGGATGTATCCGATAAAAGAAGGTCGCAGAATGCATTATATGAGGCAAATAAAAAACTCAATCTTCTCTCCAGTATAACCCGGCATGATATACTGAACCAGATCGCCGGCGTCAGGGGATTTACCGATATCCTGAGCAAAAGGCTTCCTGAGAAAAACTCAGAACTTCTGCATTACCTTGATATGATCAAGAAGGCCACATCCAATATCCAGGAACAGATTACTTTTACAAAGGATTACCAGAATATCGGCGTAGAAAGTCCTGCCTGGCAGAACCTTGAAAAGGTTATCGAATCTTCACGCTCAAAAGCCCAGCTCAGGGATATTGCGTTCTTCAATGAATGTCATGGCCTTGAAATTTATGCAGACCCGATGATTGAAAAGATCTTTTTCAACCTGCTGGATAATGCCATCCGCCACGGCGGCAGTGTAACCGAGATTGATGTGAAATGCAGAAAAAGCAGGAATTTCCTCTTCATAATTGTTCGTGACAACGGGACTGGTGTACCCGTCGATCTTAAGGAAAAGATCTTCGATCATGGTTATGGCAGCAATACCGGACTCGGGCTGTTTCTTGTAAGGGAGATTCTCGGGATTACGGGTATGGAGATTAAAGAGGTGGGTGAACCCGGAAGCGGTGCGGTATTCGAGATAAAAATACCCGCCGATCATTTCAGACAGATCGGATAGAGAGAACCCGAATGCCGAAATGGTATAAATAGGAAACAAATTTTAACTTTCGGGTAGACAGCCTATCTGTTAAAATATTTCAATGAGGGATTGGTAAATGCACGATAAAAAAATTCTCGTAGTTGAAGATGATGCGATAATTTCCGAACTTATCATGTGGCGGCTGAAGGATCTCGGTTATGCCAACTGCAAATTTGTTTCCTCGGGAGAAGAAGCTGTTGAGGAAGCCAGGGCGATGTCTCCCGATCTGATCCTGATGGATGTTACACTTGACGGCGATCTCGACGGAATCGATGCAATAAAAGAGATCAAGAAGTTTATTCCCGGAGTGCCTTTCGTATATCTGAGCTCGCACATGGAGAACGATATAATTGAGCGTGCTCTTGAAACAAAGCCTTCGGGTTATATAGCAAAACCTTTCGAGGACTTTGAACTCAGAATGGGAATTGAAATCGCTCTCATGAAATAATATACCAAAATCGAATTTTTACATGAAAATCGCGTTGTGATTTACATGAAACAGTCAATGAAACTTTTGTTTCATAAACGTTTTTAATCAATATTATCTCGTCTGAAAACCAGATATTTCTGCAGTATGCTATCGCCCTGTGATGAGGAATATATTGAAAAGAAGCTCGGGAGGAAACTCACAGCTCTTGAATACGCATGTTTTGAAAACCTATGGAGTGAACACTGCTCTTACCGCTCCACGAAGCCTCTGCTGAGGACACTCCCGACCGACGGAGAAAACGTTCTCCTCGGCCCCGGGGACGATGCGGCAATCGTGAAATTCTCCGATGAGATCGCACTTTCAATAGGGATGGAGTCGCATAATCATCCAAGTTACGTGGACCCTTACGACGGTGCCGCTACAGGGGTTGGAGGAATCGTCAGGGATATCATCTCGATGGGTTCAAGACCTATTGCCCTTATGGATCCTCTCTTCTTCGGTGAGATATCGGGCGAGAAGAACAGGTACATCTTCGAACATGTAGTTGCAGGTATCGGTGATTACGGAAACTGTATAGGTGTCCCTGTGGTGAGAGGAGATCTTGTCTTTGATAAAAAATATGCGGGGAATCCTCTTGTTAATGTGGTCTGCGTAGGAATCGTTCATCCTGATAAATTCCTTACCGCCCGCGTGAAACAGCCGGGAAGCAGGCTCGTCCTTTACGGGTCTTCAACAGGCAGGGACGGTCTCGGTGGAGCGTCGTTTGCATCCCGCGATCTCTCAGAAGACTCGGAGGCCGAAGACAGACCGGCAGTTCAGGTGGGCGATCCCTACACGGAAAAACTCCTTATCGAAGCGACCCTTGAACTTGCCGAAACAGGAAAGATTCTCTCGTGCAGGGACCTCGGTGCAGCCGGGCTTGCGGGGGCATCTTCCGAGATGTCGGAGACCTTCGGTGCAAGGCTCTATGCCGACAGGGTTCACCTCCGCGAGGAGAACATGAACGAGGTTGAGATCTTCCTTGCAGAATCTCAGGAGAGGATGCTTGTCGAGGTCAGGCCTGAGAATGTTGCTGAGATTACCTCGATAATTGAGAAGTACGATCTCAAATGGAGCGATATAGGTGAGGTCACCGAGGAGAAGAAGTACGTGATATCGTTTAACGGCGAGATCGTGTGCGACCTTCCGATCGATCTCCTTGTCGGCGGGGCGCCTGAGGAGGCATGGTCCGGGAGTTCCTATAATATTACGAAGGAGTATGTTAAACCGCGGGCTTCACTTAAGGAACTGTGCCTGAAAGTCCTCTCTCACCCGGAGATCGCAAAGAAGGACTGGGTAAGCCGCCAGTATGATCATGACGTTCAGCTGAGATCTGTTTCTGTCGAGGGAGGTGCAGCATGCCTGAAACTCGGTGATGCAGGATTGTATCTTTCGTGTGGGTGTTCCCCAAGGCAGATCTTCCTGAAGCCGTATGAGGGGACGGCCAATGCAGTGTATGAGAATGCCGCGAACCTTGCCGCGATGGGAGCAGAACCGCTCTGTATAGTGAACTGCCTGAATTTTGCAAGTCCGGTTCATGACGATGTGTTCTGGCAGATCAGCGAATCGGTTCGCGGCATGGGCGATATGTGCCGCAGTCTCGGAGTTCCTGTTGTCGGCGGTAACGTTTCCCTCTATAATGAGAGCGATGAATTCGGAACCCAGATCCCTCCGACTCCCTGCATCGGTATGGTAGGGAAAGGTGCTGTTAGAATTTATACTCCAGCGTCTGCCGGGCAGAAACTCGCGCTGATAGGGAAATGTGAAGGCGGCATGGGCGGCTCACTCCTTGATGAAATTACAGGTTGCGGCGGAGAAGCCCCTGCTATTCCGGACACTTCTGTCTTGGAGCTGGTAAGATCCCTTGTAAATATGGGTAAGGTATCGTCTGCAACCGATATTTCACACGGGGGTCTTCTGGCTGCGGTCGTGTCCTTTGCCGGAACTGCCGACCTGAAACTTTCCGGTGATCCTGTTGAGACGCTCTTTTCAGAGAGTTATGGTCGCTTCCTTGTGGCTGTTGATAATGAAAAAAGTCTTGAAGGCATCGAATACGAGATGATCGGAACTGCCGGTGGGGATTCGCTGAAGATCAGGTTCGGGAATGAAGATCTGGTTCTTGAAAGAGCTGAGATTGAATCTGTGCTGGAATCGACTACGAAAATAATGCGATACTGAATTTCAGTCTTTTTTTTCTTTTTTATTAGTGCCCTTTTTCAGAGGCAACCCTTGGATAAATTCACCTTTTTTTTACTATCTTGCAAGGTGACCTAAGGTCTCCGTAGGTTTCGAAAGGGCGACAGCCCTTCGGTCGGCAACCCTTGCGCAAGTTCGCTCCGCTTTGCTTCGCGAACACGCCCTGACCTCAGGGCTTTGCGCTATGGCGATAGCCCGGCATGGACGTTACCCTTTCGGGTAGCCTCGGCCGGGGGAAAACAAAATCGAAGATGGATAAATCCATGACTGAGTGGTGCAGGATTTTAAAAAAGAGAGAGATCTTTGCTATTGATTTTTTGTGAAAGGTGACTAAGGCTGTTCCGGGTTTCGAAAGGGTAGTTAACCCTTTGGTTGCCTCAACCTGGAATAAAATCTTGGATCAAAACAGGCGGAGTTTGTTTGGAGCCAAAGGGGATGCTTGTCCATCCCCTTGGCGACTTATCACCATGAGGGGGAGAGTAATAGGGAGGGGGAATCCTCCCCCTCCCGAATTCTAGTACCAAATCAGTTTACAATTCCGCCGCTTTAATCATCTCATCAATCTTTCCGGAGTCTTCGGTCTCCTTCTCGCTGAAACCGTACGTACCAACCACATCCATCCCGGCATCTTCGAGTTTTTTTCTGAGGATGTTAAGCGTCTCTCCTTCCGAACCACGGTAAGTGGCGAATGCAACGGCCTTTTTGTCTTCTCCATCTTTGATTATGTCCAGTCCTGCATTGACCACAGGTGTCGGGTGCCCTCCCCATACGGGTGTTCCGATGACTATTGTGTCGTAGGCCGCGAGATCGATATTTGTAATG
Source organism: Methanolacinia paynteri (assembly GCF_000784355.1). Classification (NCBI taxonomy): domain Archaea; kingdom Methanobacteriati; phylum Methanobacteriota; class Methanomicrobia; order Methanomicrobiales; family Methanomicrobiaceae; genus Methanolacinia; species Methanolacinia paynteri. The sequence goes on from NZ_AXDV01000001.1 coordinate 44,167, forward strand.
CCGATCTCGTCTCCCTGCTGCATCAGTGCTCTCTTTATTCCGGATGTATACATTCCGATTTTGGAGTACTTTTTCTCCGGCTTAAGTTCGAGGATGTCGGAATCGGTTTTTTCATGGATATACTCGGCGACTCTTTTTGTATTTCCGGTCTCCGAATGATATACGATCAGGCTTTTCATAGGTTATTCTCGGGCGCTTCCGATTAAAATGTTATTGCATAATGCTATGCAAAAGGTAAAATATGAGAATCCTTTATTCTGCGTATCCCGGATTTTGATGAAAAATGTAGATTTTGCTCTGTAGTTGCTTCTGCTTAAAAATCTTATAAAATGTGGCTGAATTTAAAATTTATCTAAAATTCAGGGTTTATTTTTAAAAAATCAAAAACAGGTTAACTTCATAAATATTATATCATCTTCAAAAAATAGTTACAGGGATTAGATACGATCACGCAACCTGTATGAATATGTTGCGGGCGTATCAGAGATACCTGTAATGTTATGATCGAAGAGGTATATTCGATGGATCTCCCGGATACACAATCCACTTTACCAGAGGTTCGCATCAACCTGACAAGGGTCGGTGTGAAAAATGTCAAAAAGCTTATTGAAGTAGCAAGGCCTGGCAAGCGACCAGTAATTTTCATCTCCAATTTTGATGTCTTTGTAGATCTCCCGAGCAGCCTGAAGGGTGCGAACATGTCTCGCAACTTCGAGGTTATCGATGAGGTTCTCCAGAAGGCAGTCGAAGGAGAGGTAAAAGGCATCGAGGATGTCTGCAACTCGGTCGCACGAAAACTCCTGGATCACCATGAATATGCTGACAGGACAGAAGTCCTGATGACCAGCACCTTCATGGTAAGACGCGAAACTCCCGTATCAAAGACCGAATGCGATGAGGTTGTCAAAGTAGTTGCAAGTGCGGTTGCGAAGCGCAACAACGGAAAACCGATTATCAGGAAGAGTATAGGGGCCGAGGTTACCGGAATCACGGCATGCCCGTGTGCACAGAACATCATGAAAGAGATCGCCCAGAATAAACTTGCCGAACTCGGAATCGAGCAGGAGAAGATCGTCGAATTCCTTGATGCAGTGCCTATGGCGACCCACAACCAGAGAGGTCAGGGCTTCCTCAGCATTGAAATCGACGATGACCAGTGGGTCGATCTTGAAAAGATAATAAGCGTCCTGAAGAACTCGATGAGTGCAAAGATATACGAGCTCCTGAAAAGAGGCGATGAAAGCCATGTTGTTTTTTCAGCCCATAAGAATGCAAGGTTTGTGGAAGACTGCGTCAGGGAGATGGCGAAGAGCGTTCTGACAGAGTTCGATTTCCTTCCCGGGGATTCGCTTATAACGATTCGCCAGACGAATGAGGAGAGCATTCATCAGCACGATGCATATGCCGAGAGAAAGGCAACCATAGCTGAACTTAGAGCAGAGATCAACGAGTCGTTCTGATCGGACCCAAACGGCGTGGTCTCACAAAAATCCACCTTTCTCCTTTATTTTAACCCTTGTTTTGCTCCCCCAATGTGTGTTTATTGATATTTGTTGTTACTTTCGCTTAGATTCGTAATACGACGCCAATGCAACAACGAAAGTTATTTTTAAGGACAAAACTGAAATTACCAATTAGCGTACTGAGTTTCATGTACGTGTGTTGCAATAAACAAAATGTGTTTTACACCAGTATAGCCATTTGAACAAAATTTATAAATGAGGCGATAAATTTGTCGAAAGTTGTAGAGGTTTCCCCAACCACAAGGCATGAGGGTCACACCAAACTCGTTTTAAAAGTCAATGATGACGGAATAATCGAGCGCGGTGACTGGCTCAGTATTACACCTGTAAGGGGTATCGAGAAACTCGCAATTGGAAAGACAATGCACCAGGCACCGAAGATCTCTTCACGTGTCTGTGGTATCTGTCCGATTGCGCATACTCTTGCAGGTATTGAAGCAATGGAGGGTTCCATCGGCTGTGAAATTCCGGACGATGCATACCTCCTGAGAGTTATATTACAGTGTGCAAACAGACTGCACTCACACGCACTGCACAACATCCTCACTCTGCCTGACATGTACCTGCCCGGTACAGATGTTCACATCAACCCGTTCACGGCAGAAGAGCCTGTACGCAGTGTTGCACTGCGCATCCAGAAGCTCCGTGAGATCGGTCAGACATTAGGTGAGATTGTAGGCGGCGAGCCGATTCACCCGTCCAACCCCCGTATCGGTGGTATGTACAAGAACATCTCACCCCGTGCAAAGGCGAAGTGCTACGATCTCTTAAAAGAAGGTAAGGATCTTGCAAGAGAGCACATGGAGTTCATGATCACGGTTCTTAAGGACTGGGATGCACGTCCAACTGCATCAGTTGCAGCAGGATATGAAGTCGAGAAGACCGAAAAGTTCGGTTTCCATGACCAGGGATACATGGCAGTAGACCCGCTCTACGCAAGCACAAACCTGGATGCAGAACCCAAGTGGTACCCCGAGCGCTGGACCGAGGTCCGCCCCTGGGACTGGTATATGGGCGAGCAGGAGATCACACTTGACGATCCAAACTACCCGAACCATGCAACCACACCTGCCGGAGGCAAAGCCTGGCCGCAGATGGAAGCATGCACAGCTGTCCCGATGTACGACGGAGCACCTGTTGAGGTAGGTCCCCGTGCACGTCTTGCAATCTTCCGTAACTATGACAGGAAGGGAGCAATGGGCCTGCAGATCGCACGCCAGATGGAATACATGGACTGTTTCTACAGTGCAATCGAGGCATTAGATGCACTCGACACATCAGGAAGCGTAATTGCAGACGAGATCCCGCAGGGAGACGGCTCGCTCGGATGGGCAGCAAATGAAGCCCCGCGTGGAGCCGACGTACACCTTGCAAAGGTAAAGGACGGACGCGTCCAGTGGTATTCGCTTCTCGTACCGACAACCTGGAACTTCCCTGTATGCAGCCGTGCACTTGAAGGAGCACCCTGGCAGCTTGCAGAGGTTATTGTTCGTGCCTACGACCCATGTGTGTCATGCGCTACACACATGATGGTGGTCGATGAAGAGAAGAAGGTAGTGGCCCAGAAGCTTGTTCAGTGAGTGTATTGTTGATGTCTGACTGGTATGCCGAGAATATGATTGTCGGGTGCGGAAACCCGCTTCAAACGGATGACGGTTTCGGGCCGGCCGTAATAGCCGAACTTAAGAAACTCTCTCTGCCCGACAATGTGAAAATCTTGGATGCAGGGCTCGCAGGTCCGCATTATCTGTTTACGCTTATGGCGCAATCGGATATTCCTGTAAAAAAGATGGTAATACTGGATATTATGAACTTTGGAGGAGAACCCGGAGAGATCACGAGAGTGACACCTGATGTTTTGTCGCCAGGTGCCTATACTGATCCTCATTCATGGGGTCTTCGCGAACCGTTGCAGATTCTTGCGGAAAAGACGGATATCGTTATATTCGGATGCCAGCCGGAGAGCATTGACATATCCCAGATGGATAATGAGGCTGATGAAGCTGAATTCTGGGTCACTGAAAGCGTTAGAAAGGCCATTCCGAAGGCGATGCGCCTTGCGCTTGCCGAAGTAGGGGTGGATTATGGGACTACTATCGCGTCTCAAGGAAATCTTCAAAGGGAAAGAGCAGGAAGCTGAAAAACCCGGAAAACCTGCAGCCGGAAAGGCCGCAGCCGGAGCCAAGCCTGCGAAAAAGCCCTCGGATGTGAAGGTAGAACAAAAGCTGGAAGAAAAAATTAAGGAGGAAAAGCCTGTGGTAAACAAAATTACCGTTGGACACGTTCACATGTCCGGATGTACCGGATGTCTTGTGTCACTTGCAGATAACTATGAAGGGCTGTTCAAGATTCTCGATGACTACGCAGATCTTGTATACTGTCTTACACTCGCTGATGTAAGGCACATCCCGGAAATGGATGTAGCCCTTGTAGAGGGATCTGTATGTCTTCAGGACGAGTGCTCGGTCCGTGAGATTAAAGAAACCAGGGAGAAGGCAAAAGTTGTCGTCGCCCTCGGTGGATGTGCAGCATATGGAAACGTTACAAGATTCTGCCGCGGCGGTCAGTGGAACCAGCCCCAGCATGAATCGTTTGTGCCGATCGGCGACCTGATCGACGTGGATGTATATCTCCCGTCCTGCCCACCAGGAGCAGAAGCAATCAGAAACGTCTGTGTCATGGCATACCTGCTTCTTCAGGGAACTGACGAGCAGAAGGCTCTTGCAGCAGCGTACCTTACGCCGCTCATGAACCTTGCAAAGCGCGGAACAGAGGCCTGCGGATGCGACCTCATGTATGATATCATCAACCAGGGTCTCTGCATGGGCTGCGGTACATGTGCAGCATCATGCCCTGTCCGTGCCATCACGATGGAATACGGAAGGCCCAACATCGACCGTGAGATGTGCATCAAATGCGGTGCATGTTACGCACAGTGCCCACGCAGCGAATTCAGCTTCGATGTAATCAACCAGTTTGAAGGCATCATGGAAGCAATTGACGGTGCAATGGGAAAGGGAGGTGAGTAAAATGGTTCTTGGAAATTACAAGACAGCAGTCTCGGCACGTGCAGCAGATGCTGATATCCTTAAGTGCTCACAGGACGGAGGAATTGTAACACAGCTCTTTACATATGCACTCGAAGAGGGCATTATAGACGGAGCTATCGTAGCAGCCCCCGGAGACGAGCCCTGGAAGCCCGAGCCCATCGTTGCAACAACGAAGGCAGAGCTTCTTGCAGCACGCGGCACAAAATACACGATCAGCCCGAACATGATGCTGATCAAGGAAGCAACCCGTTCATACGGTCTCGACAAAGTCGGTATCGTCGGAACACCGTGCCAGATGCAGGCACTCAGAAAGGCACAGCTCTATCCTATGGCAATGCGTAAGGTACCCGACAAGATTGCTCTTGCAATCGGTATCTTCTGCATGGAGAACTTCCCGTACATGGGTCTTGAGACAATCGTCGAGGACCACTGCCAGACAAAGATGGAGTCTGCAGTCAAGATGGACATCGGAAAGGGCAAATTCTCGGTATACACCGAGCGCGGAGCGCTTTCACAGATTCCGCTCGCTGCAACACACAAGTACGAGCAGCCCGGATGCCACGTATGTCTTGACTACGTAGCAAATCTTGCTGATGTATCTACAGGTTCAGTCGGCAGTCCCGACGGATGGAGCACAGTCTTTGTCCGCACAAAGAAGGGAGAGGACGTCTGGTCCAAGGCAATTGCCGCCGGTTACTTCGAGACAAAGGATATTGCAAGCGTCAAGCCAGGTCTCGACCTTGTCACGAAACTTGCAACAGGCAAGATCGACAAGAACAAGAAGACTCTCGAAGCACGTGCAACCCTTGGTGTCAACAAGGGCCTGCGCAACCCATACATCTAAATTTTTTTCTATTTTCACAAAATTCGTTGATTTGATTTAGTATTTCTCTATCATAAGCCGATTATGCCAATTATGTCAATTATTAATTCCAGTTGAACGAAGATTTCGATATAAAACAGGTACGGCTTTATAGAATAATCAATCAAATAATTCCATTGAGGAATTTTATTATGGTGATGATTCTTGTAACCGATGATTCTGCCTTTCAGAGGAATATTATCATATCTATATTGAAGGATCACGGGTATGAATACAGGGAGGCAGCGAACGGTATTGAGGCAGCTGAAGCTGCCTTAAAGTACAGGCCGGATCTCATTCTTCTTGATATCTATATGCCCGATTCGGGAGGATTTGATTTTATGGAGGAAGCGGGCAGACTGGAACTGGACATTCCTGTGGTTATCCTGACTTCCGATATCCAGGATACGACCCGGGAAAAATGTCTTGAGCTTGGAGCATCCGGTTTTCTCAACAAACCAGTTGTAAAGGAAGACCTTTTGGAAAAAATTTCAGATCTTGTTCATGTAGGATGATATGATGAGCTATGCGATCACGGAGAGTGATATCGATGCATTCCGGGAACTGATTAATATCGGACTTGGACGTTCTGCCGGAATACTGAATAAAATTACCAGATCACATGTCACTCTCAGCATTCCTGATGTAAAAATAATACCTGTCGGCAGACTGGATGAAATTCATAATTGTGATACAGACGGGGAACTCGCCACTGTAAGCCTTGATTATTCCGGTTCTTTCTCTGGAAGAACTGCTGTTGTTTTCCCCCAGGACAGCGGTGCAAAACTTGCAATGGCTGTCACCGGCGAGAACGAAGGTTCTCCTGAACTCGATGCTATGAAAGTCGAGGTCTTAAAGGAAGTTGGAAACATCCTCGTGAGCGGAGTGATGGGGTCGATCAGCAACGTCCTTAAAACCAGTTTGTCGTATTCTATCCCCGTTTACAGCGAGTCCGAGATTGAGGATCTCATCAGGAGCTGCAAGAAATTCACTGAAGAGTTTATCATAATCGGACGTGCGAATTTTATAATCAGGGACCTTGAGATATCCGGGAATATCATTATGATCCTCGAGATGGGCTCACTGGAGCGTCTGCTTAACAGTGTACGGAATGTCAATGGCTGAACGGGGCTTACAAGATGAATATTCCTGAAGATTTTGGTGTACTGATCAACCTCCCCGTAGGTGTCTGCGCAGTCGATACCAATTTAAATATAAGGTTCTGGAATCACCGGCTGGAGTTGTGGACAGGTTTAACTATGGAAGAAGTCTTCGGCAGACCACTGACGGAGTTGTTCCCTCATCTTGAAGACGACTTTTTTCTGGATAGATTAAATGATTCGATATACCGGCATATCCCCCAATATTTCTCTTCCAGCCTTGGTTTGTCGATAATCCCCGAGGATAAGGCGTCCGGAAGGTCGATGGAGCAGAGGACTTCAATCGTTCCGTATCAGCGTGATGACGGAAGTGATGAATATGCACTTCTTATTATCGAGGATATCTCCGACCTGAAAAAAGAGGTCGAGGCTTACCGGAAGATGAAGGACCGTGCCATAATAGCCCTGAACGAGCAGATAAAGGCTGAAAAGGAGGTATTCGAGGCTAATGGCGAGGCTGATCTATATCTTGAAGTAATGTCTCATGACCTGAATAATTACAATAACATAGTGCTCGGTTATGCATCCCTTCTTGAGCACACCGATGACCCGAAGATTCAGAAATATTCTAAAGGAATTGTCCTTGCGGCAGAGAGGAGTTTTCAGATTATCCAGTCTGTCAGTGCTGTCAGAAAGTTAAAGGCATCTTCATCTTCCAATGTTCCGGTCCTTCTCGATAATGCTGTAAATGAAGGAATGAAGCGTTATTCGCATGTTGATATAAGCTACAAGATCACAGGAGCAAAAGTTAAGGCCGGGAGCCTTCTTCCTGAGGTATTTGCCAATCTCTTCGGGAATAGTTTGCGCAACGGCGGAATGGATACAAAAATTGCAGTTATCGTCGAAGATCTGGGTGATCGGTTTCTTATCCATATCGATGATAATGGACCGGGATTATCCGTCGAAGAAAAAAATTCAATCCTGCACAGGGATGAAAAGGAAGGCAACGAGTATCAGTTAAGAAGTACAGGGCTTCAGTTGTATATCGTCAACAAACTTCTCGAAAGATACGGTACATATCTGACGATAGGCGAATCGTCTTTTAAGGGTATAAACGAAGGTTCCAGATTTTCATTCAGTCTTAAAAAAGGATAAATTAATTTTTCCAGATGTCGACGGGATCGATCTTTGCATCGATTATCAGATCAAAGTTGAGAATATCCGTCCATTTCTCTTTTTCGAACATGCTCATGAAGCAGATTCCTGCAGCTTTTGAATTATATTTGCCGATTGTCTTCTTTACGTCATCAGCCGATACGGGGACATTGGGCATGGCAAGGCCGCCCATAATCACGACGAGCGAAGGATCGATCTTTTCAGGTTCGCCATTGGCCTGCAGGCCCACATTTTCTTTATTTTCAAGGGTAACAGCTTTCTTTTCGTCAAGAAGAGGTACGAAAATAATTTTGCACCCAAGATCTCTCACTGCATAACCGAGAAGCTCTACAAAAGGCGTACATGTTCCGGGACACCCGTAAAACACAATCTGGTCTTTTTCATTCAGTTCAAGCGATTTTATAAATTCCTTGAACGGCCTGAGCATTCCTGGAACGCCTCTTAGTGATTCGACTTTCTCCATATAATATGATTGGCGGAACCACTAAAAGGGTTTTTTTATCCCATTATCCTGAAAAGCAAATGAAATTTTTTACGTAAGCAAGAATTATACATTGTAACTTTTATATTATTATTAAGGTTATGGGGATTGGTGTTCGTCATGGGAGTGAGGGATTTACCGGCCTGGAAGCTGCACTGGTTCTTGTGGCTTTCATCGTAGTTGCAGCCGTGTTTTCATATGTCATACTAGGTGCAGGTTTTTTTTCGGTTCAAAAGTCGCAGCAGGTTATATACTCTGCAGTAGAAGAATCCTCGTCGCCTTTAATCCTTGAAAATCCAATTTATGGTCTTAAAAATGAAAGTTCAGGAAAAATAAGTTCTCTTGTAATGACTATAGGTAAGAAATACGGCACCGGCAATCCTCTTGATATATCCAAAATGACCGTTATATGGTCGGATGAACATAATGTTGTAACTATACCTAAATCAGATCCGCTTTATTCTGATAATCCGGCACCCGGCACATGGGGTGTAACCGATAAGCAGGGTGATCCTGAATTCCCGTTATATCTTGAGAGCGGTGAGTATGCGACCATCGTAATCAGCCTGTCCCCCGAAAATGAAGTGTCCGGAAGGAAATCTTTTTCATTTGAGCTTATAACGACCGGCAATACCCTCTCTTTCAGCAGCATCGTGCCACGGAAGATAGACACGGTTACAACTCTTTATCAAAATAGCTGAACCGGGTTAATTGGCCCGGATCATATGTACTGGTAAGCAGCTACGACTCCGAAGATTAAAGAAATGATGATGCTTACCAGTGCGATCTGGAATGACCCGTCATTTCTCCGGTACATCCTGTTTAGTTCGCCGTCCCTTGCTTTGATCAACCTTGAGAGCTCCTTAAGCTTCTCATTGATATGATACTGGTCGTTTTTTGCAAGGAATATCGTGATGTCGTTCAGTATGTTTCTCTCAAGAGGCGGAAGGTCTGCAAAAGGTGCCTGGATGTCGTTTTCAGAGATAATTTTGTCCAGAATCTTCTTCCATTCCTGTATCTCGCTTTCGTTTGTAGTTTGCGGGATAATCTTTTCGTCCTTTGACAGAAGGGCTATAAGGTACTCCCTCATATACCTGGAAAGCCCGTAACGGTAGTTCATATCTTCGTCGCTTAATGAGGCCGTAGCTTCGTAGATATTTACGATATCATCCAGTGTTTTTATCGACTCAAGCTGGAATCCTACTGTTAAACTCCTGAAGAACCTTGTTTTGAATTTTTTCTCCTGCCTGATATCGTCCCTGTCCCGTACTCTTCCCGACTGCCGTCTTTTGACCATTACGAGTGCTGCAATGATAAAGATCAGGTAAATCGCGAGGAAGAGGATTATGATCTCCTTAGAAGTCAATATCATACCTAAATACTCCCAGTAATTGTCTATTTGGATCAGGTAATAACACTATTTAATTGGTTTTTCTTATGGCGTTTAGAGAAGGGAATTTGTTAAATAGTATCTGAGAGATGATCATTTAAATGCAGAGACTGCCCGATTTCGGATTATTGCTGATCTATTTTATTATTCTGATTGTGGCAGTATCCGCGATTGCGGTTTTCTCGACCCTGATTGGAGTACTGATTGTCGCTGCAGCCTTTGCAATTGTCCTTATGCCTGCACAGAGGTACCTGGGACTGAAGATGAGGGCCGGGATCTCTGCCGCGATTATCACGACCCTGGTTGCGGTTTTTATAGTTGTGGCATTCTATGTCACTGCTGTTGTAATAATCAATGATTCCGGCTTTTTCCTCAATATGATCAAATCCATAACTGCATGGCTGAACTCTCTTCTCTTTAACATCAAAGCTGAACAAATCTCCGGAACTTTTGCCATCTCTTCTGACATCTTTCTCCAGATCCTTGAAAAAACAGAAGACTGGTCATTGCAATTGCTGTCTATGGCACCCCAGATTATAATGAAAACTTTCATTCTTTTCCTTTCAATGTACCTCTTTCTTGTATTTGGGGATAATATCCACTCGGATTTTATATCTATAATGCCGCGTTCAGTGATGCCGTCTATAAAAATCTTTGAAAAGTCGATAGTCGACATGCTTTATGCGGTGTTTAATGTTCATATTGTAGTCGCCTTTATAGTGTTCATAGCCTCATTTCCTGTATTCTACATCCTCGGCTATGATCATATCCTTTTCTTTGCAGTCCTTTCTACTGTACTCGCTCTTATTCCTGTGCTGGGGCCTGTGGTTATGATCGCCTTCCTTGCCCTGTATGCGATCTCTATCTCGGACTGGCAGGGCCTGGTAATTATTATTGCCATTGCATGGCCTCTGCTTTGTGCCATTCCCGACTGGTGGATCAGGCCGTTTTTGATGGGGAAACGCACAAAAATAAGTGGTGTTATTATGTTCATTGCCTTCTTCGGTGGAATAATGGCTATGGGCGTGGTCGGTTTCATCATAGGGCCTGTGATCGTGGCGCTGGTTATTGCATGCTACAGGATAATTATTGCAGGTCATGTCATTCCTGCAGATCCGGTTCCCCGTGATTCAGGCAGCTGAAAGTTCTTTCTTTCGTGAGCGCCTGGCGGACTGAATTTAATTTCCAAAATTATTAATATTATTCTACCCTTTTTAGAGGTAGGTGAAAAATTATGGATTGGCTTGGTGCAACAGCACTTTTAATCGGACTTATTCTTGTAATCTTCGGTATAGGGCTCACTTTTTCGATAGATGCCGTTCAGATGATAATCGATAAATTCCTGGGGCTTTTAGCTTTATTGATTGGAATTATCCTGATGGCAGGCGGATATATGCTTATCCGCGAACAATAATCATTTTATGCCGAATTCAAAATAGCTATATGCTTATATTCAAAACTCTATATTTGGTATAATTAACCTGATTGTCATCGATGACTGACATGCATCCGGTTGTGGAGAGTAAATGTGATCAAGGTACTTCATGTCGACGACGAGCCCGCACTTGTTGAAATAACAAAGGGTTTCCTGGAGAAAAGCGGTGAATTTGAGGTTACTACCTTTACCTCTGCAGTTGATGCAATAAAAGATCTTGAAACTACATCATATGATGTTCTGATATCCGATTATGAGATGCCCGCTCTTGACGGGATCGAATTTTTAAAACGTCTGAGAGCAAAAGGAATTGATACTCCTTTTATTATCTTCAGCGGCAGGGGACGCGAGGATGTCCTGATAGAGGCCATTAACAACGGTGCCGATTTTTATCTGCAGAAGGGAGGAAAACCAAAGGCCCAGTTTGCAGAACTTGAAAACATGATCCGGCAGTCTGTCAGCAGGAAGATGGCCGAGAAGGAACTCAAAAAGAGCGAAGAGCGCTATCGTGCCGTTGTCGAAAGCCAGACAGAATTGATATGCCGTTTTCTTCCGAACGGAACAATAATCTTTGCGAATGATGCCTTCTGCAATTATTATGGTATTGCATATGATGCACTTATAGGGCATAAACTCAATCACGATGTTCCTGAGGAAGAGATTCCTTCCTTAAAAAGGCATTTTTCAGATCTGACTCCTGATGATCCGATAGGGGATGTTGAACACAGGGTTATTCTTCCCAATGGCGAGGTTCGCTGGCAACAGTGGAGTGACCGGGCGATCTTTGATGATTCCGGAAAACTCAGCGAATTTCAGTCAGTTGGGAGGGATGTCACCCAGCAGAAGCTAATGCAGATCGATCTCCAGGAGAAGGTGAATTATGTCCAGGCTTTAATGGACACTATGCCTGCTCCGGTCTTTTATCGCGACACCAAAGGCATTTATCACGACTGCAATCGTGCCTTCGAGGAGTTTGTTGGCCTCCCAAAGGAAAAGATCAAAGGGATGACGATCCATGAATTTTTCGACAAGGATTTTGCCGACCATTATGCAATGCGTGACCAGGAGATCGTCAGGAATCCTCATATACAGCAGTATGAGTATGCTGCAAATAACAGCAGAGGAGAGATTATCGACGTTCTGTTCTCCAAGACCGCAAGGTTCGCAGCCGACGGGACAGTCGACGGTATAGTGGGGGTAATTGTCGATATCAGCGACCGGAAGAAGATGGAGAGGGAGCTCAAAAAAGAGTTCAACTATGTCCAGGCCTTAATGGACACTATGCCTGCCCCGGTCTTCTACCGTGATACCAAAGGCGTTTATCATGACTGCAACCGTGCCTTTGAGGAGCTTGTCGGACTCTCTAAGGCCGAGATTATCGGCAAGACGATTCATGACTTTTTTGAAAAGGATCTTGCCGATCACTATGCAATGATGGACCAGAAGATCGTCGATAACCCGCATGTCCAGCTTTACGAGTATGAAATAAACAATGCCAAAGGTGAGAGATCCGATGTCCTCTTCTCGAAGACCGCAAGATTCGCCGCTGACGGTACTGTCGACGGCATAGTGGGAGTTATCATGGATATCAGCGATCGGAAGAAGATGGAAAGAGAGCTGATAGAGGAGGTAAACTTCGTCCAGGCATTGAAGGATACCATCCCCGCTCCGGTCTTCTACCGTGACGTCAACGGGATATATCATGACTGCAATCGTGCTTTCGAAGAGCTGGTAGGGCTTTCCAGGGATGAGATTATCGGCAAAACGATCCATGATTTCTTCAACAAGGATCTCGCGGATGTTTATACGCTTAAGGACCAGGAGATCATCCAGAATCCGCATGTCCAGCAGTATGAATATGCGATCAACAACTCCAAGGGCGAGATAATCGACGTGCTGTTCTCCAAGACTGCTCTTTTCAAGGCTGACGGGAGCGTTGCAGGTGTGGTCGGTGTTATCCTTGATATAAGCAACCGCAAACAGATGGAGAAGCAGCTGAGGGAAAGCGAGATCAAGCTTAGAACTCTTGCGGATTTCACGTACGATCTGGAGTCGTGGATGAGCCCGGAGAAAGAATTTATCTATATTTCCCCGTCATGCAAGAGAATTACGGGATATCCTGCAGAAGATTTCTACAACTCTCCAATAGAGACTCTTCAAAAGATAGTTCACCCTGACGACTGGCCGCGTGTTTATAATCATTACAACACCATGAGCGAGGACATGCGTAATATCATCCAGTTCGATTTCAGGATTATCACCAAAGACGGTGAAATGAAATGGATATCGCATAATTGCCAGCCTGTTTATGATTCGGATGGCAAGTGGGCCGGAAGGCGTGAAGCCAAAAGGGACATCACCTTCAGGAAAAAGATCGAGGAGGAGCTCTCGAAGGCCAATGCGAAGCTGAACCTCTTGTCAAGTGTCACCCGGCATGATGTCTTAAATCAGGTTACGGCTCTTTACGGGTATACCGAACTTGCCCGTGAACTT
>NZ_AXDV01000002.1 GCF_000784355.1 Methanolacinia paynteri
AGGGTCCGAGGGAGGGGGAAGCGTCCCCCTCCCTGTATCTATTCCAAAACTTTGAGAGGGCCTAAACCCGGCCGGGGGAGAAAACTTTTGGTAAACGTAAAATAAGTTGTAAAAGGTAGCCCGAAAAAAATCTATAATAATCAATAACCAATTATAACCCATCATACCAGGAAGGATATTATATGACAACGCTTAGGGAATATCTTGATTCTGCGGGCTGCGAACCTGCACTTTCCGATCTGATAGTGCTGATCTCCGCACAGGCCGCACCAATACGCGATGCGTTTATCAGCAACCAGTCGTATGCCGGAACGGAAAATTCATCAGGAGAAGAGCAGGCCGCTCTCGACGTCTGGTCGGACGGGCACATTACAAAAATCCTTGAGGAATCAGGGCTTGTAAAGGAACTCGCATCCGAGGAAAAAACGGACATCCTCAAATTCCCCGGCGCAACGGAGAACTATGCGGTCGTCATGGACCCGCTCGACGGATCATCACTCATCCAGGTCAACCTCTGCGTCGGAACGATCGTCGGCATCTATGACAACGGCGATGCGCTCAGCAAAGGCGAAGATCTGAAAGCCGCAATGTACATGCTCTACGGTCCGATGACGGTATTAACCATAACCGTCGGAAAAGGCGTCTTCACCTTCGCGATGGACGAGACCGGGGAATACAGGATGCTTGACGGCCCCGTAAAGATGCCCGAAGGAAAGATCTACGGCAGCGGCGGCCTCAACAAAGACTGGACCGAAAAACACAGGAAGTTCATAGAATCGATCGAAACGGAGGGCGGAAAACTCAGGTACTCCGGATCATTCGTCGCCGACTTCCACCAGATCCTGAAATACGGCGGCATATACTGCTATCCTGCGACCATAGACAACAGCACCGGCAAACTCAGGCTCGTATTCGAAGCAAACCCCATCGGTTTTATCGCGAAACAGGCCGGAGGCGCAATATCCGACGGAAATACCAGCCTGCTGGAGATCAAACCCGAAAAACCGCACCACAAGACGCCGATATATGTCGGCAGCAGCGGTTTGATCAAAAGACTCGAAGAAATCTACAGAGAGTAGGTTAATCCCGAATTAGGGATTTATGGAAATTATTAATTACATTACGGCCCCATATAAAGGCAGATGGTTAACAGTATAGTATTGCCCATAAAAAAGGTCTATGCTCTCATAGATTCGAAAATTATCGTTGAAATAAAGGACGAACCGAAGACACTCCGCGGCAGGCTCGTTGCAGTAGACGAACACCTGAACATTCACATGGATCAGGCATGCGAATACGAGGGCGAAGAGAGAGGAAGAAATCTCGGAACACTCGTGATCAGGGGCAGCAATATCCTGACGATTGCACCCGAACTTTAAATTAAATCCTTATGGAACTCATGACAGATACTGAAGAAGAGGCCCTGAAACTAATCCAGTCAAATCCCGAGGGAGTGCTCCAGAGCGAACTCTGGAAACTCCTGGACATCGACAGCAGAAAATGCTCCAGAGTAGTAAAAAAACTCGTCGACTCCGAGAGGATAGACAGGATAGAGTTCAAATCGAACGGTGTCAAGACCTACCTTCTGAAAGCAAAAAGAAGCGCGGTAAATCCCGATCTCCTCCTTGCCGGAGGAGAACTCATCCCCTGCATCGGCTGCGAAGAGGAATGCAGCGTCCAGGACTGTTCACACCTCATGGACTGGATGTACCAGCTGGCAATCGAAGAATTTACAGATCAATAATTATTTTCACATATTTTCCACAAACACAATAAAACATTATATTCCACTATTGCGAGCATTCTGCCCTTAATTTTTGATATAAATCATAATCCTTATACATCCGGGAATTATAATAAAAATATTAATGGCGGGGCGCAACCGGGATGACGGCTCATCCGGTACTATCGGCACAATACTGCTTGTTTTAATAACTGTCATACTTGCAGCGCTGCTCGCATTATACCTGTTAAGCTACCAGTTCCCGGAACTGCAACAACCAAAAGAGATCCCTACAATTTTTGAAATTCAGACGATACTAAGTGAAAACCCCGATTATGACAGCAGGATCGTCCTGAAAAATATAGGAGACTGTCCCTACGAAAACCAGTACCTTTCATGCAGGATCTATATCAACGACGAACTGGCCGGCTGCAGGATAAAGACCCTGAACGGCCATGACTTCATATCAACCCATCATTACGGCGTCCAGACGGTCGGAGGTATGGGGTGCAGCGACATTTCATGGAAACCATCTGAAAAACTCGCGATAGACCTCTCGGATTCGACGATCAGGGACGGGAGTCATGTCAGGGTGGATGTCATATGGGAACCCACAGGTACGATCATATCAACCGACGAATACTATCTGAGCTGACAACCCGGATATATTCAGCCACACGTTTCCCTGCCACACAATTGGGGAATGCCAAACAAAACCAGATAAACAGCTCAGGGTCGTCGGTGTAATATATGAACGTACCAACATGTCCAAATCAGGCGCATCGTTGACAACCCCTCGCCGCGAACCGCAAAGCAGGCCCGCGGACCGGCCCCGACCCCGGGGCCTCTCCTTGCGATAGGCCACTCCGGGGATAGCCAAGTATCCCCTGCGTGGCTGGACGCGGTGGATTCATGACGTGTACGGAATGGAAAAATAGATCGGAGAATACTAAATTCAACAGCTCAGGGGACCCTTGCCGGTTCCCTGAGCGTGAGGTGAGAAGGCTATCTTAAGGCAAGGCCCCTGGGCAGGGGCCGTCCGGCGGCTTGTGGCCGCCGGTGCCGGGGGTTGCCGGAGAAAGACACGAGACAGCAAAGAGCCAAAAAGTTTTGGGGTTAAGACAGGGAATCTAAAGGATCTGGACATGGATTTTCATGTAAAAATCAAAGGAACTGAAAACAAAAGGATACAATCAATGAACCATCGATCTCATCGCAGCACGGGCAACGATCCCCGCAACCCTCAGCGGTTCGGGGATTCTTCCTTCTTTTGTAAAAGAATCGCATACAAAACAGGCTTCCGTATTATCCACGCCCCACGAACGAAGATAGACATCATACCCCGTCTTCAGGATAACCCTCTCCCTTATTCCAAGTTTTTTATATGCCGACAATCTCTCTTCATCGCCGGGGAAATGATGCATGATGTCATCCGCCAACCCTCCGGAGTCCTCATATGTCACCCCGATAACCGGAACATTGATCTCAGAGCACACTCTTTCGGGATCGATTATATTGAACCACGAGATTACGCACCCCGAGAGCATTATGTAATTGATATCCTTTCTCTGAAGAGAGGCAAAAATATTCAGCACCGCATCCGTCGCATCCGTCCCCCCTATAGTTGAAAACCCGAAAGCCGTTCCGTCGATTACCATGTCCCTTCTCATCACAACGCCCGCCAGGACGGATTTATTTGCGCCCTGAACAAAGCTTTCCGCAATACCGAGAACACGGACCCCGGATTTCAGAGTTTTCATAAAAGGACTTATGAATGTGAATTCTAATATAATGTAGCAATGGATATAAACAAGGATGAAGTCTGCATATTCATCCCGACCCTGAATGAAGCCCCGACAATAGGAGAACTCGTCCGCTCTTTTAAGGAGATGGGTTATAAAAATATTCTCGTTCTCGACGGAAACAGCACCGACAATACCGCCGGAATCGCAGAAGAGGAAGGCGCATCGGTATTCCTTCAAAAAAGGGGCAAAGGCAAGGGAAATGCAATAATTGAAGCGTTAGATTATATCAGTCAGCCCTACGTCCTCATGCTCGACGGGGACGGGACTTATCTCCCGGAAGACGCCGAGAAGATGCTCGAACCGCTCTTCGAGGGATACGACCATGTAATCGGAAACCGTCTCGACAACTTCGAAAAGGGTGCGCTGAGCAAACTCAATCATTTCGGAAACCAGATCATCAACTACCTGTTCAAGGTTGCGCACGGCACTTACCTGAACGATATTCTCTCGGGATACCGGGCGTTCACCCTCAAATCGATGAAAAATCTAAACCTGAGGGAAAGCGGTTTCGAGATCGAGACCGAGATCTCTGCCGAGAGCGTGAGAAACGAACAAAAAATCAAGGTAGTAGACATCGTCTACAAAAAGCGGCCCGGCACCGAGACAAAATTAAGGCCCATAAGAGACGGGGGAAAGATCATCACGGCGGTCTGGAGACTCGCCAAGATCAGCAACCCGACATTCTATTTCGGCGTTATCGGTCTCGTGATAGTATTGATAGGAGTCATTCTGGGCATATTCGTTTCGATAGACTGGGTAAAGGGCATAACCCATACCGAACTGACGATACTGACAGTTCTCCTGATTATAATAGGGTTCCAGATCTTCATGTTCGGGGTCATAGCCGACATGCTCGTATCATTCAACAGGGACTTAAAAATGGAGATTCAGAGGTTACAACCCCCGAATCCCCCGAGATAATATAATATTTTACAGCAGTGCTCTGCAGTCGATGTAAGAAGGTAGGCCTCCTTTAAGTCTTTGCCTTTTGCAAATGTTCCGTGGCCCTTTGCAACGACTAAGGGATTCGAGGCCAGGGCTTTCGCAACGTTCTCCGCCAGTTCGTCTGTTCCCGGTTCGCCGTCGACCACAGGTATAACAGGGCAGAGCATCTTTCCTTCAC
The DNA here is from genome assembly GCF_000784355.1 of Methanolacinia paynteri. Classification (NCBI taxonomy): domain Archaea; kingdom Methanobacteriati; phylum Methanobacteriota; class Methanomicrobia; order Methanomicrobiales; family Methanomicrobiaceae; genus Methanolacinia; species Methanolacinia paynteri. The sequence continues at coordinate 4,652 of NZ_AXDV01000002.1, forward strand.
TGTCCTCCGGAATTATTTCATCGTACACGAGCGATGCGGCTACTGAGAGCGGAGGGTGGGCATGGACAATTGCCTCGGCATCATCACAGGCCAGGTATGCCCTGTAGTGAACCCTCCACTCGCTTGAAGCACCATCTTCGGGAATTCCCTCCATCGTAACGAATTTCAGGCTTTCCTCCTCATCAAGGAACGACCCACTGGAAGTTATAAGAAATCCGCCCCGGACACGGACACTCATATTCCCGAAATTGCCTGCAACAAGGCCCTCATTAAAAAGGCGCCTACCCGTCAGTTCAAATTCTTTATTCTGCATTCATCACACCTCTTTTTTATACAAAATTCCTTTGCATATTCCACAAACCAGCCGTGGCAGGTCTGGTACTCTTCCACCGAACAGGGGAGAATTTTTTCGAACAGATCCTTAAGCCGATCTTTTCTGGCGGCAATTCCGGCACACCCGGATATCCGCTCGGTATAGGAATCGATCACATAACTCGGCATGTTCAGCGCATAGCACAGGATACTGTCAGCCGTTTCCGCACCGACTCCTTTCACGCCCAGCAGATCTCTTCTAAGCTCATCGACCGGGATACCGTATAATGCATCGACCCCTCCCTTCCCGGCAACAAAAGAAGACAACTCCTTCAGGCGTCCGGTCTTCATCCTGTAGTAGCCGGTACAGCGTATATTCTCCATGACGATCTCATCGTCGGCGGCAAGCACATCGTCAAGAGTTTTTATTCCGGCGGACTCGAGATTTGAAAGTGCCTTTTCAACATTCTCCCACCGGGTCTGCTGGGTCAGGATTGCACCGATCATTACCCGATCGGCATCCCCGGGCCACCATCCGGCATCACCGTAAATATCCTGAAGACAGGAAATTATCCGTTTCAAAATTATTTCTGGTGGATTTTCAGAATCCATACAATAATTTTTAGAGAAGAGGTTTCAACAGGCTTTCAAGTGTCTCTGCAGGAGTCACGCCTTCAAGACGGTGCTCGACCTTTCCCGACTTCTCTATAACGAGTGTGGGCACTACCTGGATACCGTATTTCATAGCGAGATCCATATTTTCATCAACATCGACCTTCTTGATCTCGATCGAATCGCCCATCTTATCCTTCAGCTGATCAAGGATGGGGGACTGCATCTTGCACGGTCCGCACCAGTCCGCATAAAAATCAATTAAAACAGGTTTTGACATAATACATCAATCCTCAGATAGAGAAAAGGTCAAACGAAATTATAAATTTTATCCTTTTGCAAAAAAATTGGTAAAAAAAATTATTTGGCCGGCTTCTTTGAAAGAATTGCCATGATAATCTTTCCATATGCCGGACGGGTAAAGATTACGCCGATTAATACTCCGAGAATGGTTATTATGGCAAATCCCTTGAGAGTCGACAGATCCATGAGTGCAAGCGGAAGCATTGCAAATATAGTCGTGGATGCCGAGACGGTTATTATCCCGAGGGCGCGCTTGAATCTCTTTAGATAAAGACTCGGAGACGGCACACGCCCCTCATGAAGAACTTCATCGGTTATTACGACGAGTTGATCGATTCCCGTACCGATAACGGCAATAAGTCCGGCTATACTTGCAAGATCGAGCTGCTGGATATACCTGGCTATTCCGAGAAGGATTATTATCTCGGAGAGATTGACAAGTATCATCGGGACCACAATGGAGGGCTCCCTGTACCTGTAATAGACCATGAACGCAACGGCCAAGAGCCCGAGTATCGCAGCCGCAATACATACGATCTTGATAAATCCGCCGCGTTCTGCAGTAACGCTGCTCGAACCTGCGATATCAACACCTACAGGAAGAGCTCCTGCACGAAGATGGATCTCGAGAGCCTCTGCATCATCGTATCCTTCCTCGCCGTAGCCGGTTGAAGCACTGAGATCGTTTACAGGACCCTTTGAGAGCTTCGCCGCAAGATCGGATGAAAGAGGTGCACTGTATACCTGCTTTCCGTCAAGGAGCATGACAAGATTATGCGAATCGGGATCGGTTATGGCACCGTATTGTATACATGCATCGCGCAATGCTTCGGCACCTTCGGCGCTCAGGGTGAAGCCGACACCCCAGTAATTGTTGCGCTGGGAAGGTGTACTGACACTTGTAACCGCATCTCCCAAGAGGACATGCTCCGTTTCATTTCCGGAGGTTACAATCCTGATCTCGAACTTACCCTGCGAACTGACGATTTCCTGTGCGGTATTGATATCAGTTCCGGCAAGCTCCACGCGGACGTATTTTGTGACATCGTTCGCGCCGGTAAGCGTATTTATCTGGACGTCCTTTGTGCCAAGCGTATTGACTTTGTCCTCAAGGATGCCCTTTACCGTATCTGCAGTCTCCTTCGAGATTCCCTGTTCATAGGTTACCAGTTTGGCACCCATTCCGGCAAGGACGCTTTCAAGTTCCTCCTTCGTATAATATTCCCTTATCTCTACCGAATTGGAAGTAACAGGGATTACATCTGCATCGAGTTTTTCGGACAGCTGCGTGATAAAGTCGGACTGGGACATATCCGATTCATAGCCGATGACCTCGGACTTGAAGGATAACTGGATCCATGATCCGCCGACAAGGTCCAGCCCTAACTGGAGATTTCCGCTTATACCTTTATCGAGTGCAGGCGGAAGCGCATATATGCTCAAAACCGAGAGTATTACCAGAACCAGCACTATGAGAACCTGCCAGTCGGAAAATATTTTCGCCAGTGTGCTCTTTTCCTCGGCCATTATTTACCACCTTTCTTAACATACCATTTCAGCAATCCTGCATTCAGCATCCAGGTATTCATCATATCGATAATAAGCCCGATAATCAGAACAGCCGAGATGTCCCTTATCAGTGTGACCTGACCCAGGGAGAACACGATAAACATAACGACTACCGCTGCAAGCGTCGTCGTCGTCATGATGATACCTGTCCTGAAAGCCCCCCTGAATTTTTCGTCGACCTTACCCTGCCTCTTCAGAAGACGGGTAGTCAGAAGAATGTCACTGTCGACGGAATAACCGATAAGCATCAGCAGTGCCGCAGTGGTTCCCAGTGAAAGAGTAACGCCGAACACATCCATGAAAGCGGCGGTTATTACTATATCCGAGAATGCCGAAAGAACGACAGCTACCGAGGGGATGAATATCCTGAAGGCGACGAAGACTACAATCGCCATCAGAACAAAGGCAAAGAGGAGCGCCCAGATAGCCTGTGACTGGAGCGTCTTTCCGAAGGTTTCCCCCATCTGATAGATCGTAGCGTCGGGATACCTTGCAGTTACATGCTCGGTTAAGTCTTTGAAGCTGTCGCCTTCGATATAATTAAAGACCAGATATCCGGCAGCAACATCACTTTCTGAAATTTTGAGAGGATAATCCGCAAAATATTCCTCTATTACGTCGACCGAATCAGATGTTGACAGTGTTACCGCAACTCCGCCTGCGAAATCTATTCCAGGTTCAACCGGCATCCCCGTCGAGACGGTATTGAACGCAAGAAAGATTACAGACAGGATCAATAGACAGAGCGGTAATGCAACCATCTGCTTTGGTTCGTATCTGTTAATATCATAGGTAAATTTACCCATACATAAAATTTGTCGATGAAATTGATTAAAGGATTTGGTCCGCCTTAGAAATTCGTAAGGAAAATTGGAAAAAATCCTGAATTATAAAAATCAATAATTCTAATGATAATATATGCATAATATTTTTATAATTGATTTGTATTTATGTTAAATCGTGAAAAATACAGATAATTTAGTTATTATTTCATCTGTTTTGACCGAATAAGGGCAATACAGCAGAGAGAAGAAAATTATATATAGAATTCAAAATAATCAGTTCAACATGAGATCAGCGGCTGATCTAAAAAGAGAGATTGAAATGCGTCTCAGGAATTACCTTTCAAGAGACAAAAACGGCATCCGCCGTGAGCTGCTGAAGATTTTCGTCAGGGCGAAATCCCTGACAGTGGCCGAGACGCATAAAAAGTTAAAGGAAAAGTTCTCCGTTACGGTCCAGTCTGTTGCATCAATGGTGGGAACCATTGCTTCAAGAATCGGCATCTTTCATATAATCAAGGAAAAAGACAACGACCAGACACGCTATGAGTTAAAGGAGCAGTATGCAGATTTGGTCGCGCGGCTGGTAGTACCGGCATAGACCATTTAGGCAAAACTTATTTTTATTATTTTTAACTATATATCTGGAGAATGGAATATCAGCAGTGTCGGTCGAATACCATTGAAGTAACCGACGAAGTAAAACAATACGTTCTTGATAAAAAAAGAAATTTCAGGATTTGCACCTCGTGCGGAGGTCCTATTCTTCTCTCGACAAGTGTCAAGCCGCCAAAGTCAACCGATATTGAGATTTATGTCGGGGATTACATTATTTATGTTTCAATGTACCAGGCGCGCTTCATGGACACCATCAATATGGATATGATCCCGCAGTACTGTGACTTTTTTTAAGGCTCTTCACTGTTTTTGTGGACAAATATTTTTGTGATATTACATACGAGGCATTGCTGTATTGCCTACAGATCTCACCGGGGCAACCCCGGCACCGGCGGCTCAGCCGCCGGACGGCCCCTGCCCAGGGGCCTTGCCTAAAGATAATCTTCTCATTGCACGCCCGGGGACCGGCAAGGGTCCCCGGCCTGTTTTATTTATTTTTTTCAGGAACGTTTTTTGGGATATCCCATTCAGTACACGCAATGAGTACACCGGGTCCTGCCACTCAGGGGATACTCGGCTATCCCCGGAGTGGCTTATCACGATAGAGAGGCCCCGGGGTCGGGGCCGGTCCGCGAGCCTGCCGTGCGGCTCGCGGCGAGGGGTCGTCAACGGCAGTGAAACTCACTTTACATGAAAATCACGTTGTGATTTACATGAAACAGTCCATGAAACCATTGTTTCATAAACGTTTTTAAACCCGCACGGATTAGTGAAGAGCCTTTTTTTAATACAAATCACACAATAATATCAGGATGCCATTTCAAGAACTGAACCATACGGCAGATTACCTCTACAGGTGCTCGGGCGGCACCATAGAGGAACTGTTCACATCGGCTGCAATGGCAATGTTCTCTCTCATGTTCGACGAAAGAGAGGAAGATGCGGTAAAGATCGGGATTAAACTCGAGGCAGGGGATTTTGAAACCCTTCTATATGATCTTTTATCAGAGCTGCTGTTTTTGTCTGAAGTAGAAAGGGTTGTTTTCTCAGGCATAGATATTACTATACACGATCATTCCCTCGAGGCCGTGGCCTCCGGGGAAAAATTCGATATGGAGAGACACCGGGGCGGAACGGAGATCAAGGGTGTCTCCAGGTACGGGACGGAGATCAGGCAGGAGGACGGAAAATTCCTGGTGGACATAATATTCGATGTATAAAGGTGGTGAAGATGCTCGAAGGACTGAATAAAATATCCGATATCGAATGGGAGGTCCGAAAAGGTTACGTGGACGACATGGCGGTTCCGGGCCGGATCTTTTTATCGGAGGGCCTCGGGGAGAATCTCGAGGAAGGCGCGGTAAAACAGCTCGCCAATGTCGCGACCCTTCCGGGAATAGTAAAGTACTCTCTCGGAATGCCGGACATTCACTGGGGCTACGGGTTTCCGATAGGCGGCGTCGGGGCTTTCGATGTCGAGGACGGAATAATATCTCCCGGAGGAGTGGGCTTCGATATAAACTGCGGCGTCAGGCTGATCTCGACACCCCTGAAGAAGGATGAATTTTCCGGGATCAAGAGACTGATCAATACATTGTTCTCGACGGTTCCTACGGGTGTCGGGAACGTGGCCCCGAAGAAATTCTCGGACAGCGAGCTCGAAGACATCATGAGGGAGGGTGCGTCATGGGCGGTGAAAGAGGGATACGGAATGCCCGACGACGTCAAATCCTGCGAAGAGAACGGGATGATGAAGGAGGCCAGCACCGAGCATGTCAGTACAAAGGCGAGACAGCGCGGCAGGCCCCAGTGCGGGACGCTCGGATCGGGCAATCACTTCCTCGAAGTCCAGTACGCGGCCGAGATCATGGATGACGAGGCCGCAAGAGCGTTCGGGATCGAAAAGGACCAGATCTGTTTTATGATCCACTGCGGTTCAAGAGGGCTCGGACACCAGGTCTGCACGGATCATCTCGGGACCATCGAGAATGCGACGAAGAAGTACGGGATAAAGATCCCCGACAGGCAGCTCGCGTGTGCACCGGTGAAGAGCCCGGAGGGCGAGGCGTACTTCGGGGCGATGGCCGCCGCTGCAAATTATGCGTGGGCCAACAGGCAGATGATCACTCACATGGTAAGGGAGGTCATCGAAGGGGACTTCGGCGTCGACTACAACGAGATGAAACTTGTCTATGACGTAACCCATAACGTGGCCAAGATCGAAACTCATGTTGTCGACGGAAAAAAGATGGAGCTTTGTGTCCACCGCAAGGGCGCCACGCGTGCATTCGGCCCGGGTTCACCTGAAATACCCAAAGATCTGAGTGCGATCGGACAGCCCGTGATCATCCCGGGGAGCATGGGGACGTCGTCATATCTCCTTAAGGGAACGCAGACTGCAATGGAGAAGACGTTCGGGAGCACATGCCACGGGGCCGGAAGGCTCGCGTCGAGATCGAGTGCGAAGAAGAGCCACAGCGGTGCGGATATCAGGCAGGACCTCCTCGACCGGGGGATCTTCGTGAGGGCGACAAGCAACAAGGTGATCGCCGAAGAAGCGCCGGAGGTCTATAAGCCGAGCAGCGAAGTGGTGGATATTGTTCACAGGGCCGGCCTGTCGATGAAGGTGGCAAGGCTTGAACCGATAGGGGTGATTAAAGGATGATAAAAAAAGCGGGGGTAATATGGGACTGTGACTGTTACATAAACAAATACATCTGCGACAACGACATCGGCGGCGAGATCATTACGCCGCAGATGCTTGCGACGCCTTTTTACAAGGGGAGACTTGTTGCCGTACTGATCCCGACCGGGTTCGGAAATCCCGCGTATTCGGGGCTGATGCCCGCACTTAAGGCAACATCGGGCAGGATAAGAAAATTCGTCGAGAAGGGCGGCCGGGCGCTTGTCTTCGGGGCGATGCATGAAAAGGAGGGATGCTACGACTGGCTCCCGTTCAAAGTGAAATACACACACGAGTACTTCAGTTCGCCTGTCATAACGAAAGGGGATTCGGATTATTGCGGCATAGTGAAGGATTTCAACGAAGCCGGGATCGAATGCGACGGCTATTTCCCGGAATATGAAGGGGATTGCATTGCGGAGACTGCGGACGGCAGGTGCATCATGATCGAGAAGAAGATGGGTGACGGATGCTTTATCGTGACTTCCATACATGAGTTTCCTTCACGGGATTTTCTGACCAGGATCTGTTCGGGAGATTCGGAAATTATTTTTTAATAACAACATAAATACACAATACACAGGTGATCCGGATGGGTGAATATATAATCTCGGCCGATTCAAAGGCCGCCGATTTCAAACCTCTTGCGATGGCGATAAATGCAATGATAAAGATGCCTGTCACTGCAAGATCGAAGAACCGGAAAGGGATACGCGTCGAGGAAGGAAGGGTTGTCGACGATGACTACAGCGGCCCGGTTCTTGAAGAGGTTATTGATAAGAACGAGATGATGAGCGTGACCCCGAACGAAGGCGGATTTAAGGGGGTTCCCGTTATCGTTGCACCGATCAGAAACGAAGCAGGGGATGCGATTGGTGCGTTCGGGATTGTGGACTTCACAGGTGTCTTCGATCTCGCCACCCTCATGGAGCACCAGTCAGAGATAATCAAACAGGTCTGCGGGACCGACCCGTGCCCGCTTCCGGGGGAAGCAATCGATGCGAAAAGGTAATCCTATGAACGAGACTTCGGAAAAGATACTCGATATTCTGGAGGGGCAGGATCGCCCTATCTCCGGGGAAAAGATCAGCGAAATGACAGGGATTACCAGGTCGGCGGTCTGGAAGAACATCAACGAGCTGAAGGAACTGGGGTACTCGATCGAATCAACCAAGTCGAAAGGATACGAATTGAAAGAGTCTACCCCGAGACTGGTTCCGCACGAGATTAAGAAGTACCTGAAGACGGATTTCATCGGGAAGGATATCAGGTACTTCAGGAATACGCCGTCGACTACCTGGGTTGCAAAGGACCTTTGTTCGAAGGAGGATGCGGAGAACTTCAACGGGACCATACTTATCGCCGAGGAGCAGACTGGAGGAGTCGGGAGGCTCGGCAGGGCGTGGTTCTCTCCTTCCGGCGGGATATGGACGACGATAATCCTGAAGCCGACGATTCCGATAGACAAATTGTTCTTCGTGACGATGTCCGCGTCCATCGCGGTCGCAAGGACTATCAGGCGGATGTACGATATCGGCGCCCTGATCAAATGGCCGAACGATATCTATATCGGCGACAAGAAAGTGTCAGGAATCCTTCTAGAACTTGCCGCAGAGGCGGACCAGATCCATTACTGCCTTCTCGGCATAGGCATCGATGCGAATATCAAACCTGAGGATCTCCAGTGTTCGCTCCAGACCCCGATCACTTCGCTGAATATCGAGATCGGGCACGACATCGACAGGGCGAAGTTCCTTGCGACGATGCTCGGCGAGTTCGAGAGGAGATACAAACTTGTCGAGGAAGGAGAGTACAAGGCGATCTCGAGGGAATGGAAGAGCCTTTCGCTGACGCTCGAAAAGAGAGTGCGGATTACGACACCGCGGCGAACGTTCGAGGGCGAGGCTATAGATCTCGACGAATACGGCGCACTGATTATCAAGAAGGACAACGGAAAGATCGAACGCATCCTCTCCGGGGACTGCACTCCTATTTGATTTTTTTTTGTTTTGTATTATTGTAGGGGCATAAGCCCCTCTCAAAGTTTTGGAATATATACAGGGAGGGGGATGATTTCCCCCTCCCTTGAACCCTCCCCC
>NZ_AXDV01000003.1 GCF_000784355.1 Methanolacinia paynteri
AATGCGCAAAGCGTATGTTCCTTATCAAGAACGTGCTCAAGAACATCGGTCTCGACGACAACAGGATCCGTATGACATTCGTATCCGCATCGGAAGGTGCAAAATGGGGTATGGTCATGGAAGATGTCGTTAAGACGGTTAAAGAACTGGGCCCGAGCCCCCTGAAGAGATAAATTGCAGGGTTAACCTGACACAAAATCCGATTTTTTTAAATTTCTTTTGAAATTTCAACTCTTATGATCTTTCATTAATATTGAACTGATTTATTGTGCCGTACGGGGCGTGCGGGGGGTTGTGCGGCAGCCCGGAAATAAGTGCTGAAAACCTGTTAAACTCGTCTCTATAATATTCAACATGTTAAGCAAACATAGGCTGAATCCGTTTTTGCTAATCTTTTTCGGTTTGCCAAAAAAAATATCATTTTAATTGGAAGGTTTTTATGGCACTATGGGCGATTTGAATAACAATACTGCTACGCATTTCGGAAAAAAAGCAGGATTCGATAACGAAGTTAAATATAACGGTTTCTATCCGTTTTTTTCGCCGCATTGCAAAACATAGATCTCATCAAGCTAACATAATTTACTTTCATTGTTTGTTAATCGAAAGAGCTATATTTCGGCCGATTTTTAAAGTTTTGGGCGTTTTGCAACTTCAGAACATTTATCTATTTTTTTTTCCAACTTTTAACGATCGATTCAGATCGATATAGCGGTGCGTGATATAATGGCATTTGCAGTTCATGTAAACATGAATAATTGTACAGGTTGTAACAATTGTGTGGTTGCATGCCCGGTTGATGCACTTGAGCTTTCAACTGTAGACCCTGTCACTACTGACAAGATCTACAAGGTTATCGGCGGCAAGGCGATCGTCCTTGACGCTAACAGCGAGCTCTGTGCCGGCTGCGGTATATGCATCGAGGCATGTCCATACGATGTTATCACCCTGAAAGGGCGCTTTGACACCCTTAAAAACGAGGATAGGTTCACATATCCTCTTATGGAAGGACTTGAGGAGATCAGGGACTACGAAGAGGAGTATGAAGCCCTTGAGGAAAGAAAGGCAAAACTCAAGAAGTTTCCTGAGTTCTGGGAACTTAGAAAAGAACTTGCCCGTTCCGGAGCAAAGGAGTAATCCCGGGCTACAATTTTAGGAGTGTTAAATTATGAATACGCTTTTTCCAAAATACTCCCGGAAACAGGACGGATACTATTCTATTTATGAGCAGAAGCTCTTGAAGCAGGTAAACAACCTCATACAGGACAACGAGAAGTGTACTGGCTGCGGTATCTGTGTAGAATCCTGTCCTGAAGACGCGATCAGCCTCGGACCTGTCGGTGCATTCCGCAGAGGGGCCATTGATTACGGTTCACCAATCCAGGTAGACGAGACAAAGTGCTCGTACTGTGGTGTATGTGTCGTAATGTGCCCGTTCAATGCGATGAACCTGCAGGTTGACGGTGAAGACAGCCTCCCGATCGTCGAGAGGGAAGGATTCCCGACATATGACAAGGTCATGGAGATCGACGCTGAGAAGTGTGTCGAATGTACGACTTGTGAAGACGTGTGCCCCCGCGATGCAATCATCCGCGATGTTCCTTCATTTGAAGGCACTGACTGGCTTGGTCTTAAGAAGGGAGAGGCGATTGACGCCGAGATCACCTTCGACTGCGATGCGGAGAAGTGTACGATCTGCGGACTGTGCGGAGATGTATGTGCGGCAATCGACGTCGTGAAGAAACCGTTTTCAGCTGAAACCGGCTCAGTAGAGGGAGAGGTTAAGTGGACGGAAGAGCTTTGCGACGGATGTGGTGTCTGTGCCGACATCTGCCCGTCCGATGCAATAGAAGTCAAGAAAGACGGAGAGATCAAGAAGAAGAAGATCGGCAAGGTCGAGATCGATAAAGACGAGTGCTGTACATGCCGCTGGTGTGCTACAAACTGTCCGACCGAAGCGATTACTGTCGAGAAGTTCTTCGAGGGAGATATCGAGTTCCACGCTGAGAAGTGCCCCGGCGGATGTTCGACATGCGTCGAGATATGCCCGGCCAACGCGATCTACCTCCCGACACCCAAGCCCCCGGCGGAGATGCACGGCCAGATCGAGCCGAACATCGCAGTCAACAAGGATCTCTGTATCCTCTGCGGTGCATGTGTCAATGCCTGCCCCGGCGAGGACATCATCGTTCTCAAGCGTACGGGTATTCGCATGAAGGGCAAGGAGACTGACCTCTTTAATACAATCAAGGAGAAGCTGCTTCGGCCGAGAACCTCCAAGGTCAAGGAAGGCGACTTTGGTAAAGTTGAGCTGAAGACCGCAGAATGAGGTGAGAAATAAAATGGCAGTAGAGAAAAATTATGGAAACCCTGACCTCGAGAAGAGACTTGCGGACAGGAACTACTATACCTCCGATTCGCACAAGGACTTCAGCAAGCGTGTGGAGAAGATCAGCGGTACAATGTCGCACATGTGTTACCAGTGCGGAACATGTACCGGCTCGTGTCCTTCAGCGCCCAGGAGTTCTTACAGGATTCGCCTGTTCATGAGGAGAGCCGTCCTCGGTCTCGAGGACGAGGCATTGACCGATCCGGATCTCTGGCTCTGCACGACGTGCTACTCATGTTCGGACCGCTGTCCCCGCGACCTGTTCCCGACCGACGTCATCATGGCCATGAGGAACCTTGCATTCGAGATCGACATCGTCCCGAGGAACTTCCTCCAGACCGTGAACCTGATCTATACGACCGGTCACGGTGTCCCGAACAACGACGTCAACCGTGCGGCCCGGGAGAAGCTCGGCCTTCCCCGTGACCCTCCGACCACGCATTCATATCCCGAGTACATTGAAGGCATCCAAAAGATCATCGACCACTACAAACTCAAGGAGAACGCCGACCGTATCCTTTCGGAAGGAGGTAATTAAAGATGTCAAAAGACTTCGAATATTCCTACGCATTCTTCCTCGGCTGCGTCGCCCCTAACCGTTACCCCGGCTGCGAGGCATCTGCAATCAGGACCAGTGCAAAACTCGGGATAGAACTTCTTCCTCTCAAAGGAGCAAGCTGCTGTCCCGCACCCGGTGCCTTCGGCGCCATCAACCTCAACGTGTGGTATGCGATGGCCGCAAGGAACCTGTGCCTTGCCGAAGAGATGAAGAAAGACATTGCTCTTCTCTGCAACGGCTGTTACAAGTCCATCTGGGAGGTCAACCACAAGCTGAAGCACAACGACGAGCTTCGCGACGGCGTCAACGAGGTTTTAGCCGAGATCGACATGGAATACAAGGGCTCGATCGACGTCTGGCATCTTGCCGAACTTTACTACGACGAGAAGATCTGCGGTCTAAAGAAGGTCGCCGACAGCGTCACCCGTCCCCTGCGTGGCACCAAGATCGCCGTCCATTACGGCTGTCACTTAATGAAGCCGCAGAAGGACCGTCACTTCGGCGACACCGAGAACCCCATGTGGATCGATGAACTCGTCGCCGCACTCGGTGCCGAACCCGTCCAGTACAGAAACAAGATGCAGTGCTGCGGTGCCGGCGGCGGCGTAAGAGGCTACGACATTCTTCACTCTCTCGATATCACCAACGAGAAGATGATCAATATCCGTGAAGCAGGTGCCGACGCACTTACCGAAGTGTGCCCGTTCTGCCAGCTTCAGTATGACCGCGGTCAGATCGAGATCCAGCAGAATTTCGGCCAGGAGTACAACCTCCCTGTCCTTCACTACAACGAGCTTTTGGGACTTGCCCAGGGCATGACGCCCCAGGAGCTTGCACTTGATCTTCATGCAATCGACTGCACACCATTCCTGGAGAAGATACTGTAAGGAGGCTAAAGAAATGTCT
>NZ_AXDV01000004.1 GCF_000784355.1 Methanolacinia paynteri
ACTAAGAAAATAAGATCAATAGCAGAAATTCAAAATTTCTTTAGGAAAAGATGAATTAAAAAAACTACTTTCTCAGGCTGCTGATCATACTTTTCATAAAACCGGAATGCATCGCCAGATGAACTGCCATAAGAATGATAAAAACGAGTGCAGACCAGTCATGGAACAAAACCCACTGGTGGTGATTCAGCCCTAGGAAACTATTGACAAAATCAGGATTCTTCCCTGCACCTCCGCTGCCCGTAGGCCAGAAACGAAACAGTACAAGGCCTGTCCCGGCCATAACTACAAGAGAGATCAGTGCAAGCAGATCGACAAGTGCGAGGGCTTTAATCCTTTTCATACCTGATTATTTGGACCCGGGGGCTCCCACAACTACAGGAAGTGCGTCAGCGACTTCTTTTAGCATCTCCGCGGGAATGCCCATCACCATGTATTCGTCATCGATCCCGGAGAACTTCCTGGAACCATCGCACCCGAGCGAGAAGTTCACCTTGCCGGTCATATAGGGATAGGCGCCGGTGTCGGCACATACGGACTGGATCCCTGCAAATTCGGAGAACAATCTTCCGCCTCCTTTATAAAGACATGCCTGGGCAAGTTTCAGCATCGAGATCGGTTTAGCGACAATTAAAACGACATTCGGATCGAACGGGGTTTTTTCAAGAGGCGCATATACTGTTGCATAGGTCACAGGCTTGTCACTTCCTCCCGGGGCTTCGATATGCGGTATCTTGCTTATCGTCCTCATGCATGCAGCCCATGAATTGAATTTTCCGAGCTTATAATAGAATTCTCCAGACTGCAGAGAAGGTGATAACGGCTTAAGGCCAAGCGCCCATGCACCCCCCATACACTGGTGCTTTTCGGCAGTAGCATAGAAGATCTTTCCTTCTTTCGCTGCAATGGAAACCATTCCGCAATGCCTTGTCGACTCACCGATCTCAGGTATTCCCTCGGGAATTCCTTCAGGAGATTTTGCAAATTTAACAGCCACGGGAGACTGGGGAAGATCCAGAATATCAATCAGTCTCTTCGATATTTCGGCATAATCCATTTCATTTCGTATCTCTTTAAGCATATCAATCACAATCCATAATTCTGCTTAACTCAGCCAACAGAACACAATACAGCATCTATCCATATAAAAGATGCTATAAACCAGTCTTTGACATTATGATTGTTAAAAGTATGCAATTTACTCATACCCAAAGATTACGCAAATTGAAACACGAAAATCGTGGCTGAAATACATAAGTTTTTTTTCTTTAATTTGAATATTTAAATAGAAATGCAGGGCAATCAATGATCAGACCGTTGAAATTTATAAATCACCAGATTGAAGAAAATGCAATCAAGGTAACATATAACCCCATAGAGAATACAGGGGAGGTTATCTACAATATTTCTCTTATTAAATCGGAAGACCTTGATTATTCCATCGATATATACAACGAAGCGTTCCATGCTGGACTATGCCTGAGTGACAGAGTCAGGTTTGCAGAACCGGGATGCAAATTTGGGGATTATAAAATCCCTGCAGGCAGTATAGGCGTAATAACAATCTGCAGCCTCACGCTTGACGCACTTCTCTATAAAAAAGGCGTCCCGCTCAACCCCATCGGAGGAGGTCTGGTCGAAGTGAGAAAGATGACCCCAAGAAGATTTACTGCGATGGTAAGATACGAATACACCACCATCGATCCGATAACGGTCATGATCTCGCATGGAAACACCTCAGTTCAGGAAGTAATCCACAATGGGAACGGCACAATCACCGCAAATCTCAGGGAGTGCCATATGGAAGCCGAACCAAGTGTCTTTGAAGTCCTGGACGATCTCAATGAAGCAGGGTTTTCAGGGGTTCTTGATGTAGGAGTTCCCAATATATCTCTTCTCGGAGTGCCGGTAACCCCTAATTACATGGGCATTGCAATGGTGGGAGGAACCAATCCGGCCGCAGCGATCATGGAATCCGGGAGATGGGTCGAGATTAATTCTATGAAAGGCCTGATCGATATATCGGAAATTGGTTATTTAAGGGATTATTGATCAAAAAACAATTTAAAATCAGATATTGCTGGCTCTTCGCTAATCTTTGTGGGTATAAAAGCAAGCCTCACTACTTTTGACAACCACTCGCCGCGAACCGCACAGCAGGTTCGCGGATCGGCCCCGACCCCGGGGCCTCTCAATTGTGACAGGCCGCACAGGGGATAGACAAGTATCCCCTGAGCGGCGAGTTGCGGTAAATTCATGGCGTTACAGAAAGGAATATGTCACGTTAACAGCTTAGGGGACCCTTGCCGGTCCCCTGAGCGTGCCGTGAGAGGACTATCTTAAGCAAGGCCCCTGGGTAGGGGCCGTCCGGCAGACCTGGCCGCCGGTGCCGGGGTCGCCCAAGTAAGGCATAGTAAAGTATGTAAGCAATACGGCGGTGCCATGTATGTAATGAACACATGTGAGGATGAAAAAATGCAAATCATTTCCGGTAATTGTTAGCTGTCCTAAAATTATTTACCCACATGAAACAGCGAAGAGCCATATTGCTTTTCACAACCGGTCTAAATTTCATTGCAGGTGAATAGCTATAACTTAAAAATGAACAACTCGTTTTCTCGAAGAACACCTGAAACTACGTTTCACAAAAAATACATTAGCTCGAAAATGGCAAGGCCATTTTCTCGAAAAACACCTGAAACTACGTTTCACGTGTTTTAATCAAAGAAACTGAACGGCATATTGCCGGCCCCGATCTCGTTTCTCAATTCAAAACCTTTCTCAACTGCGTTTCCGATAAGATTCATGCCGCTGTATGCAATCAGCGATATCCTGCAGGGATCGACAGGAGTATTCAGTACCCCGTTCCCCATGTCTACAGGAAACAAAAAACCGCATTCACGCATCATCCTGGAACCTTCGGACACAAGATCTGCAGCATCCTGCGGCACCTGGCGGACGTTTGCAAGCACCGATCCGGTCTTCTCCGCACAGGTCTTTCCAATCGATGTATTCCCCGAGGTGATAAAAAGCGAGAGGGGATCCACAGTCGTTCCCCTGTAGCCGATGAGATTTGAAAATCCGAGAGGCTTCCCGTTTTTTATGTCGATTACTCCACCGTAAGCCATTCGTACCGGAACTCCCATCTTTTGAAGAACACCATCCATAGTAATACTGCAGACAGTCAGAATTCCTGCATAACCGGGAGGAATTCGCGGGTCGGTATCGATTATCTTATATCTCGAAAAAAAGCTGTACCCCGATTCTATTACCTCGTCAAATGCACCCGAAACACCATTCACCTGGTCTTCAGGAACTACAGACAGATTATACCCCACATTTCCCCTGCCAGTCTCCGGATTGAAATCACTTTTAAATGCAAGTCTTTCAAGGCGGGAGATGATAAATCCGATTCGCTCGTCTACAAGGGCTCTCTCCGTTTCGGAGATCCCTTTAGCCGTAAGAAGACGACCGCGGTTTCCCACCTTTTTTGTAAAGCCCATATCGTCGAGATAGCTCAGGTAATACTGAACCGCCCTGTCGGTCAGGACGAAACCCCTCTCGCTCATGAGCTCAGAGAGCCTTTTTGCTCCTACTGGCTCCGGGTGATCCTTCAAAATTCTTAAAATTTCAATACATTTCCGTTCCGATCTTATAAAACTCATTGAAACAGACGAACTCCTGTATTTTTTGCCCCATATCGCGGTGCCGGATTCTTCTTGGAACCGCACGTATGAACCGGTACAGGATTATAGAATATTATTGCACTTAACCGCTTTGATTAGCGGAAGTAATCACAAAGAAAATAGTTTTAGTATTTTGAGAGGTATCTCTCTGTTTCCCAGGGATGAACTGCCGTCCGGAATGAGTCCCATTCCATCTTTGTTATGACGTTAAGACCATCAACTACATGGCTGCCAAGTGCCTTGCATATGACATCGTCTTCAGTCATGTATTTATTTGCGGTGTATAAATCGCCGGGCAGTGTGTCGATGTGCTCTTTTACACGCTGCTCTTCTGACATATCAAAGATGTTCTTGGTTGCATTTGCCGGGGGTTCCATATCCTTCTCTACACCCTCAAGTCCTGCTGCAAGAATTGCTGCAAATGTCAGGTAAGGGTTGCATGAGGGGTCGGGGCTGCGAAGTTCGATACGTGTGGAATTCCCGCGGGGTGCCGGGACCCTGACAAGAGCTGTCCTGTTAGCGGCACTCCATGCTATGTAAACCGGAGCTTCATAACCGGGTACGAGTCTCTTGTACGAGTTGATCGTCGGGTTTGCAACGCGTGTAATGCTTTTTGCGTGGCTGAGGACACCGGCGATGAACTGCATACAGGTTTTCGAAAGTTCAAGAGGAGCCTTCGGATCATAGAATGCATTCTTGCCATCCTTTGCAAGCGAACAGTTGCAGTGCATACCGCTTCCATTTATTCCAAAGACAGGTTTTGCCATGAAGGTAGCATGAAGACCATTCTGGAGTGCAATTGTTTTTGTAACAAACCTGAATGTAACTACATTATCTGCCGTTTTCAGTGCGTCTGCGTACTTAAAGTCAATCTCGTGCTGGCTCTCTGCTACTTCGTGATGAGATGCCTCTATATCGAATCCCATCTCCATAAGGTTGAAAATGATATCGCGGCGAACATCCTCTGCAAGATCGATAGGTGCCAGATCGAAGTATCCTCCGAAATCCTGGAATTTAACAGAAGGCTCCCCGTCAACCATCTTGAAAAGGAAAAATTCCATTTCAGGACCGATGTTGAAGGTGTAGCCCATCTCGGCCGCACGGGCGAGAGTTTTCTTGAGAATATACCTGGGGTCTCCTTCGAAGGGAGTGTCGTCGGGCTTATATACATCGCAGATGAATCTCGCGACTTTTGCATTCTCCGGCCTCCATGGAAGAAGAGAATATGTATCCATATCCGGCTTTAAAACCATGTCCGACTCTTCGATACGGGCAAAACCTTCGATCGAAGACCCGTCAAATCCAATACCTGCTGTCAGTGCTTTTTCAGCCTGACTTACGGGAATTGCCACATTTTTGATCTGCCCTTCAATGTCTGAAAACTGAAGACGGATAAATTTGACATTATCTGCCTCAATTCTTTCAAGCATCTTCGCAACATCTGTCATAGTCATAAATCTCATTGACATAGATTTATAGTTTACTCAAAGGTCAATTTAGACCATCTATAAACTATATAGAGTCCTATAGCAAAAAAGAATTTTAAATGAAAATTTCCCGTTTATTCTCTCATCATCACGTAATAATTGATCGAAGTTTCGCATATTACTCCCGAATATTCCCCAACACGCTTAAGGTTCTCTACAATATAACCCACGTGAACAATACCGGGCCTCTCCACATCAAACAGTTCGTGGCTGGCCTGGTTACATCTCTCGCTGAACTTCTTCACCCTCTCAAGAGTATCGTTTGTCATCTTCGGATCCTTATTGAAGAACGAGCGAACCGATGTCTCGAATATATCCATAGCTTCAACGGAAAGGGACTGGATAATATCGAGCATCTTCCTCTCCATCGAAATGAACATCAGGGTAAGGACATTTTCTGCGATCTTTACCACCTGATCTCCGGCTCTTTCCATTACTCTCGCGATCTGTAAGTAATGAAGCGCCATCTCTACATTCGTCCCCATCTCTCGTGAGAGCGAAACATTTCGTAAAAGCAGATTATACTGGCGGGATATCAGCCAGTACAACCTGTTGACGTCGCGATCCCTTGAGATTACATCCTCTGCAAGCTCCCTGTCACGGGACCTGAGGGCAAAGACCGAATCCCTGAGCATCTCCTGGATGATTACCTGCATCCTTGAGATTACATTGTCAAACGGCATCTCCCCCGGGTTTAAAAGATCCTTAATTACTATCAGCCGGTCGGTCTGTTCGGAGACCTCCTGTCCGATGGAAGCCTGGATAAACATCCTTACGGCCTTATGGGCAAAAGCAGGAATCCTTGTCGGCGAAGTCATCCTGATGGTATTGAACCCTGTAACATAAGCACCGATAAGCAGGCGGTACAGGTGTTCGGGATCTTCGATATTCTTCAGATCGATATTTTTTACTCTTTCGGCAGCCTGTCCGGTTATACGAGGGGTTATGGTCAGGGAGCCGTCGGGCTGGACAATAAGCCCTACAGCATCGTTCTTTTTAATATTTGAATCTCTCACCCAATCCTTCGGCAAAGAGACAATAAACGATGAACCGCCGGTAATCTGAACCTTTCTGATCTCCATATCATCATCACCAGGGCCTAAGACCCGCCGGGTCCGGCTCATTATGAGAATATATAGAATCTTCAAAAGTATATAGTTTGCCTGAACTCAGGTTAATACGAATATAGAAATGTCCCGGCAGTTTTCCAAAAAAATATAAAATTAATCAGGACATTAATTTTAGAGATCTTCAAAATCAGAGTATTTTCTGAATGATTCTGACATTGGCAGGTTCTTTATTGATATAATCATATAGAAACCCGGAAATCTCCTCATTCCATATCTCTTCGTTCCTTAAAACAGAGTACCTGTCTTCTATAGACTCTTTAACATTCTTCCCGAAACCTGATTCGATAAACTCAGGGGACTTAAGGAGAGAGAGTACATTCAGGTGCCTCCGTTCCACCTCAACTATATATTTCCCACCCTCAATATATGGCCCGGAGAATGTATGACCCAGGTGTTTTTTCAGGAACTTCTCCGCATTGGTTCTGTTCCATACGGGCGGCCCGGCCCTTTTCATAACAGGTGGGAGTTCCTCGTCAATGAGCTCGAAAAGGAGGACGGATCTTTCGTCACCCATATGGCAGTCGCTTCTCAGCACGCGAAAATCGTTTCTTTCAAAGAGGTTCACAAGACTTCTCAGGCTTTTCCTCAGCTGCGGAACAAGGATATCCGGGATCGAATCGGGATTTTCAAAGACAATAGCGAAAAAATATGTTCCGCGCCTGCGGATTGCATCATTGAACTCCTGCCGGGAGATCTTCTGCTGCTTAGGGATGATGAAAAATTCTTTTGCCGGATTTGAGATGTAATCCCTGCAAAATACCGAAAATTCGGACATTTTTGTCAATGACAGCGAAGAAGCCACGTTACGTTCGGGATCAACGGGATCGACGACTACAAGCGGTTCGTCGAAATCCTTTGCACGATGATTCTCTATATCGATTATAATCCCGGGAGTCCACAATGCCGCATTACTGATAACGTCATCGAAACTCCCGTAATGAAGGACAAGCAGTTCGCACAGGTAGCCTGCAAATCCTTCGGTCATATGATCCGACCCGTATACACCACATGATTTGGCGAACTGTTTCAGCAGAAGGATATCGTCTGTAAGATCCCTGACTCGGTCGCGGATATACCGGGTATGAAAAGGAGTCCTGTCCACGGCGCTCTGGATATGTGAAGCACTATCCACATTATAGCAGGGGACGAGATCAACATCGAATCCGTTGATCTGCGTATTCACATACGGGTGCTCGGCATATTTTTCCACGACCTCTCCGCCGAAACGCGTTGCAATATCCCTACCGAGTGCAAGACCTTTTTTCTCGAGCTCCCCTCGTGCGACCGAAGGATCGAAGAGCATGAATACATCCAGATCGCGGTCGCCTGAGATCCATGTATTCCGCGCAACCGATCCTACGACCATTCCTTTTGCAAACCCGCTGTCATCCACTTCGCGCACAAGGGCCGATGCCATATCGCAGATAAGACGCCTCTCCTCCTCGCCGGGCCTGATGCGTTTCAGGCATCCCTCCTCAACAGGAGACCTGTTCAAAATTCAACCTCCATCAAATCATCATATACAGGACCTTCGGGCTTTAAAATACTGCTTTTCAGGACGATCGATTCAATTTTAAACGACCCGAAATCAAAGTCGCCAAAAGATGCAACGGACTCCGCAAGGGACGGGTGGAATCTTTTGATCCTTGCAAGGGTGACATGCGGCTGAAACTTCCTCTTCTCTCTCAGGATTCCTTCCGGTTCAAGAAGATCCTCGATATGTACTTTGAGATCCGAAGACCTGCTCCCGTCGTATCCCGGTGTCCATATAACACGCGGTCTCGAAGGATTATTGAAGAAAATCCCGCGGAAAGCAACCTCATAAGGGCTGAATTTCACATCTTCAAGGGCTCTTTTTATCGAAGTTACTTTATCGGGCGCGACCTCGCCGATGAACTTGATCGTGATATGAGCAATCGCCGGATCTACAAAATTCAGATGCGCCTTTGAGAATTTCAGCTCGTTTTGCACCTCTCCAAGGCACAGCCTGAATTCTTCAGGAATTTCGACCGCAATAAAGACCCTTACCATTGACTATAATCTAATCCTGAACTTAATCAAATCATCCCAAAATCATGAAGTAAAAATTAAGATAAATGATTCATAAAGAGAGATCATCCTATGACCAAGACAAATAACGATAGGGTTTTTACTCATTTTAGACAACGTAGATCTAACCACCTGAAGGGGGAATTTTTTAGTGTCTGACAATCCGAAAATAACCGTATATTCACTTGAAGTATGTCCAAACTGTGAGCTTTTAAAGAGATTTCTGAAATCAAACGGTTTTGAATACACAGAGCTCGACCTGTCGCTTCCGGAAAATATGACTGAACTCCGGCTGAATAACGTCTTTGTAAGAGAAGCTCCCGTACTTCAGGTTGATGAGACGTTTCTTGTTTCCGGGGATATATTTAAGAATGGAGCGGTCGACGAAGAGAAAATACTTCCTCTGTGCAAAGGAGAGTAAAGGATGAGCAGGGACCAGCAGAAGAAATCCCTTCAGCGCACACTTGACGGGTTTACAGTACCGTCGCTTCCAAAAGTAAGAACTTCACGCGGGCTGATTCTTGACTGGGACCGGGAAAGGATCGTCCAGCAGCTCATCAAGGAATCCAAACTTGTCGAGGAGTTCTACGGCGGAAGTGCCGCAACAGAAGATCTCGCACGTGAGATTGCACAGAGCGTGGAGATAAAAATACAGAAGCTCGGACTGAAATTTTTAAGCGGACCGCTGATCAGGGAGATTATGAACACCACTCTCCTGGAAAGAGAGCTGTACCAGTACAGGAATGTCTGTACAAGGGTAGGAACTCCGGTCTTCGATGCCCACCTCATAGACGTAGGCAGCGGATTCGAATCACATGACAACGCGAATCTCCAGGAAAATGCCGAGACTTCCCATAAAAAGAAGGCCGATAAGATCAGCAAGGAACAGTACCTGCTCCAGCTCCCCCCGGACCTCGCGGATTTCCATCTTTCAGGCGACCTTCATATCCACGACCTTGAATATTTCGGGACAAGACCCTTTTGCCAGGACTGGGACCTTAGATATTTCTTCTATTACGGTCTGATGCCTGACGGAAACGGAACAAAAGCCTCGGTAGCAGGCCCGGCAAAGCGTCCGGAGGTTGCGATTCTACATGCGGTAAAAGCCCTGGGAAGCGCACAGACAAACTTCGCAGGCGGGCAGGGGTACTATAATTTCCTGACCTTCATCGCGCCGTACTTCGAGGGAATGGACTATGAAGGCATAAAACAGCACATGCAGATGTTCGTCTACGAGATGACACAGATGATGGTGGCAAGAGGAGGACAGGTGGTCTTCTCGTCCGTTCAGCTCAGTCCCGGAGTCCCGACTCTCTGGAAGGACAAGCCGTGCGTCTACAAGGGCAAGGTCTGGGACGGTGTGCAGGCGCCTCTCAGGACATATTCAGAGTTTGAAAGAGAAGTCAGGCTCCTTTTCAAGGCCCTTATGGATGTCATGTACGAAGGAGACTTTTGGGGAAAACCGTTCAACTTCCCGAAACCCGAGATCAGCATAGAGCCGGATTTCATGGAAGAGGATGAGGAATTCAACTCGCAAAACCCCGATCTCCCGACCTACCACGACCTGTATCTCATGACGTTCGAACTCGCCTCAAAATACGGAACACCATATTACGACAACCAGATCCCGGCTTACAGGGGAGCCGGGGAAGGTATCTCATGTTATCAGTGCTGTGCCTACCAGTTCTCGTCGATCGCCGACCAGGACGATCTCTTTGAAGACAAGATGTATTTCAAAGACGGGCTCCATTTTTCAATGGGCTCCCTCCAGGTAGTATCCATAAACTGTCCCAGGGCGGCTTACAAGGCGGAAGGAGATGACCAGAGACTCTTTGCCGAACTTAAAAAGCTGATGGATATAGCGACCGAGGTCTTCAAGATAAAAAGGAGATGGATCAACAGTATCAGGTCGAAAGGCAGAATGCCGTTTGCAATGCAGCGCCCGAAAGATCCGAATGATCCGGAAGGAGAAGAGAGAGGCCCGGTTGCAGTAGATCTCGACGGACTGGTCAATACCATCGGCGTCGTGGGCGTAAACGAGATGATCCAGCACCACATAGGATCACAGCTCCATGAGAGCAAGGAAGCGTTCAGGCTTGCCGTCAGGACAATGACTGAGCTTGAGATGTACGCAAAGGAGCTTTCAAGAAAACATAATATGACAATTGCACTCGCAAGGACCCCTGCGGAAACGACGGGACAGAGATTCAGCGTCGCCGATCTTCTTGACAGCCGTTTCCGTGAATATGCGGAGAAGGTCACGAAAGGAGATCTCGAAACTGCCCTCGAACAACTGGGAACCACATTCGACCTCCCCATATACTATACAAACGGAACGCATGTAACTCCCGGAGCAGACGTTCCTCTTACAAAAAGGATAGAGATCGAGCATGTGTTCTTCCCGATCGTAGACGGGGGAAACATTTTCCACATCTGGCTCGGGGAAGCAAGGCCGGACCCGCGTGGGCTCATGGATATGGCGATGAACCTGTGCAAAAACACCCAGATCGGATATTTTGCATTTACAAGGGATCTTACGGTTGCCCTCAAACAGTTCAAAGAATATAAAGCTGAAAAAACACCTGAACCGGCTCTTTCTCCCTACGATACCGGAGCAAGAGTCTGATCAATACTCATTTTCACAAATATTTCATAATACTCCTTTTTTTTGAAAAAATATTGAAGTGACAACAGTTTTTCCCTTTAAGATGATTCTATTAAAAACTTACATATAAATAGCATCATATTTCAAAATTATATAAGCATGCAAAAGCAGGATCTGGTAGTATTTATCGCAGCCATTCTGATAGTATTAATTCTGGCTTTTGTCATCAAACCGATAATGAACGGGGAGCCGGTACTTCCCGAACAGGGATCAGGGACAATATCTCTTCCTTCAAAGATCCCCGTTCCCGAAGGATCATCAGATAATCCGTACACTCCTTCTGTAATAATGGAGACCACCGCAACTCCTACGCCATCATGGGACGGTACGGCTTATAATGTTCAGTTTGTAGATCCGTCCACGTATAATATCGAATGGGAGGGATCGTTAAAAGATTTTGGCTATGCAATCCCGGCATATGCGGAACCTGAATCAAATGAGATGGTTCTCTACGCGACGATAAACGGGCAGTGGGACGCCACAACTCAGATTATCAGCATACCTTTCCCCCTCTGGGAGATAGATGCAAGAATAGAGGGGATAGGTGATGTCGGATTTAGCAACGAAGATGAAGATTCAGATGATGAAGGTGACGGAGTGGAAGGGCTTGTAGCCAGCGAAGGTGAAAGCCTTGGTGCAGAAGTCTCCAAGATGCACTTCATAATGCCGTGGGTGAACATTCAGGTAATGAATGCCGACAATCCCGAAGGCCCTATATATATCCTCAATACCCTCACCGAAGGTCCGGTCCCGATTGAAATCGACAAAGCCGAGGGATCTGCAACAAAGGATTATTTCCCCGGACAGGATGACGAAGATAATACAGATGAAGACGACGACGAGATCGACACACTCACACGTGAAAATGTCGACGAGTATAAATGGGTTCATAAATTCTATGAAGGCTCAGGTAATTACTACTTCATAATCAACCCGAATATGCTCAAATCCTATACAATAGATATCTACGTTCCGAAGAAATTTCTGGAATCCTGAAAAGATAACTGTCTAATATTTTTCTTACGGCAGATATTTTAAAATTGAAAATATGGAATTATTTCTTATTTTTAAGTCCTATAAGCTCGCGGATAATCTTGGCTGCAACTGCTGCAGTCTGGCCGTCGTCGATCGGGCAGACTTCCACATAATCAAAGCCGCAGCATACGGTTCCGAAACGATCTACAACAGCCCTGATATCCTCAGGCCGAAGCCCGAACGGCTCGGGGGTTCCGAGACCGGGTGTAAGACAACAGTCGATCGCATCTGCGTCTATCGAGAGATATGTCCTCTTTCCTGAAGTTTTCCCGCGGATCTCATCCAGAACATCGTCAAGGCCTCTGGCAGCAATATCTTCAGGAGAATATATACTGATTCGCGAATCGCTTCTCGCAAGGCCGTATTCTTCAACGGTCCCGCTTCTCGCACCTATGATGAATACCTCTCCTACGCCGAGATCAAGTACGCGCTTTGCTACACATGCATGGTTGTAGATGCTGCCTCCGAACTCCTCCCTCAAATCCAGGTGGGCATCGCAGACAATGTAGCATTCAGGAGACAATGCACGCACTGCCCCAAGTGTAACCGAATGTTCCCCGCCGATCATCACCGGAAATTTATCGTCTCCGGCAATCTCACGTACCGTTCTTTCTACCTGGTCTATGACAAGGTCAGGAAGACAGTCTATCTCAAGGTTGCCGAGATCACATACAGGAAGGCCTGACAGATCCAGATCAATCCGTGGGAGATATGTTTCAAAATTATATGATACATTTCTTATTGCATCGGGAGCATCACGCGTCCCGGCCTTATACGAAGTGGTCCCGTCATACGGAACTCCGAAAATAATTATATCCGAATCCTCATAGGGATATGAAGCGTCGGCAAAAATCGTATGAAAAAAATTTTCCATAAATATTTCAATTAATTGTCGAGCTTGCGCTTCCCCATTGATGAGATATACGGGACCTCAGATCCTGCCTCCAGAGCGGATGCCTTGTCTGCCCCGATATTGAGCTCGAACATCTCGAAATCCTTCACGTCCATCAGCTGAACGGTATCCCCTGCAATGGAAATAACCTGTGCGGTTCTCCTTTCCACGACAGGGACATATGTCTTTGCAGTTACGGGCTGGACAATCGAGCGCTTTACGCCGTCAAAAATTCCCGCTACATCGATCCTCGCCTTTGCCGCACCATGCTTTCCCGGTTTGGAGATTGCAATTCCCAGAATCTTGCAGGGCTCATCCTCTACAACGACATACCTGCCTTCTTTTAATTTTCCAATTTCAGTCTGTTCTTTCATAATAACCAAACTCTATTATTATATCTCAATCAACTTAAATAAATTCAACGACTAATTCACCGGAAAAAAGGATGAAAATATGAATTTTCAGGATCATTGCAACCGGATTGCCGACGATGTATTTGAGGCAATCAGACCGCTCAGGGATTCGGGAAAAGGTGCAGAGATAGTGAAACAAGGTGCCGACGGAACCCCCACAAAACTGATCGACGAAGCAGCGGAAGATATCGCAATAGAATATATCAGAGAAAACGGGCTCTGCAGTAAGATAATCAGCGAAGAGGCGGGCATTATAGAATTTGACGGAAAACCCGGAACGATATATCTCGACCCCATCGACGGGACTCATAATGCTATTACCGGCAATCCGTTTTTTTCAATATCCATAGCTTATTCGGACGGCAGGAGAGTTACCGAAGGTTATGTCCAGGATCTGGTAAGCAGGGAAACATTTTATTCGTCATATGGCAAAGGAGCATATATCAACGAGAAAAAAGTATCCGTTTCAAGGACCGAAGCTCTTGAAAAGAGTACTTTAAGCATCTACGGGAAAAAATTCCATCCAGAAACCATTGTTTCAATCGGGCAGAAGATACGAAGGATGAGGCTTTTCGGCGCATCTTCTCTTGAGATCTGCTATGTCGGATGCGGCCGTTTCGACGGATTTATAGACATAAGGCAGACATTAAGAACGACAGATGCCGCTGCCGGAGTCCTTTTCTGTACCGAAGGAGGAGGGAAGGTAACGGACATATCGGGAAGAAGTGTTGAATTCCCCGAAAATGTAACGGAGGGACGGACTCTTGTTGCGACCAACGGTTATATTCATGACAAGGTACTCGAATATCTTTGACGAAGGGATGATCTGAATGATAATAGGTATTGCTTCCAGGCCGGACGATAAGAGATCGCTGGAATATGCAAAAGATCTTGCCGGATTTATTGAAGGAAGAGGGCATGAGATCGTCCTTGAAGAAAGCACGGCCGAGAAAACCGGACTGGGTGAAGGAAAACCTGTCGAGGATATCCGTGCCGATATGATAATCGTCATCGGCGGGGACGGGACCGTACTCAGGACTGTCAGGCAGATGAAGACGCAGATCCCCATTCTCGGGGTAAATATGGGCCATGTCGGATTTTTATCTGAGATCGAACCTGAGGAAGCAAAAGAAGTCTTTGAAAAGATCGAGAAAGGCAAATATACGATAGAGAAAAGAATGCGTCTCGCCCTGAAGGTTGACGGCGAATATATTGGAGAGGCTCTGAACGAAGCGGTAATCGTTACATCCCGGCCGGCGAAGATTATCGAACTTACGATTAATATCGATTATATCCCTGCCGAGAGATTCAGGGCCGACGGAGTCCTCATAAGCACCCCTACAGGCTCGACAGGGTACGCGATGAGTGCAGGCGGTCCGATTGTAGATCCATGGATCGAAAGTTTCCTTATCGTCCCTATAGCAGCGTATTATCTTTCGTCCCGACCGCATGTCGTATCGAGTAGAAGACGTATCAGTGTCGAACTCGACAGCAGCAAACCGGCGGACCTCGTTATAGACGGAATATACGTTACCGAACTCTACAACGGGAATGTTCTCTCAGTAGAGATGTCGAAGGAGCCCGCACTTTTCGTCAATGCAGGGAGAAACTTCTTCGCGAAGGTTGACAAGAAACTGAAGAGGCTTTGAGTTTTTTTCATATTCCTTTTTCTGCTATTCATCAATTTAGGAATTTTTTTGGGCATAAGCCCCTTCGGGGCTGCCCCGGCGCTAAATTTGCTGCGCAAACTTGCGCAATGAAGATAGCCCGGCCTGGACGCTACCCTTTCGGGTAGCCTCGGCCGGGGAATGAAAAAACAAATTGATGATTGAAGGTTAGTCACCTTGGGTTTCGAAAGGGCGAAGCCCTTCGGTTGCCTCGGGCAGAGGATACTCAAATTCAAATACAATTTAACTGGAGCCGAAGGGACGCTTGTCCGTCCCGAAGGCGACCTATCGCCAGAGAGGAGGAGGGTCCAAGGGAGGGGGAGTCTTCCCCCGCCCTTCCACAAATATATTTTAAGGACAACAACCCCTTCCAAAAAAATCCCGAACCACGAATGTAAAACACTTATGAGCAATCGAGTCCAATTCAAAAGAAAGGGTGAATAAAAAGAATGCAGGTTTCAATGAAACTTGAAATACGGGATACGCCGGGGCAGCTCGTAGCCGCATTAAAACCGATATCCGACCTCGGCGGCAATATCAAATCCGTAATTCACGAAAGGGATCCCTTCAACGACACGGGCTTTCTCGACGTAAGAATTCTTCTTGAGATGCCGGAAGGAAAGATCAGGACGCTGACCGATTCCCTGAAAAGCCAGGGCGTCAATGTTCTCAGGATAAACGAGGAAAGGTTCCTGATTAGAAAATCGGTCATCCTCATTGGCCATCTCCTGCATACAGACCTTAGCGACACCGTCGATAAGATCGACAGCACGGGATTTGCCGAAGTGGGAGAACTCGCCATGATTATGCCCTCGATAAACGAACCCACCTCAGCCAAGATGACAATAATATCCGAAAACCTCGGGAACCTGGAAGAGGCAATGAATCTACTGAAAGATATCGCGGAAGATAAGAAAATCCTGGTCATAGAACCCCTGGAGGAGTTCTAATGAAAATAGCAATACTCGGGTTCGGGTCCGTCGGAAGGGGCATCGCACAGATCGTTGCAGAGAGAGATACCGGTCTTGTTATTACGGCAGTTGCCGATTCCAAAAGCGGCTGCATCGACAATAACGGAATCGATCCGCTCGAACTCATAAACAGGAAAGAAGAGACAGGACTCTGCGGGGAAAAAGGGATAACGGCTGAATATATTATTGAAAATGCCGAATATGACGCTCTCGTCGAGGTCACGCCCACAAATGCGGAAACCGCCGAACCCTCGCTGGGTTATATCAGACTCGCCCTCTCACGCGGCAGGAACGTAGTAACATCAAACAAAGGTCCAATCGCCAAAAATTATGCCGAACTAAAAGATCTTGCCGATAAGAACGGGGTCAGGCTCAAGTATGAGGCGACAGTCTGCGGCGCCATCCCGATCATTCATACGCTCCAATATGGCCTTGCAGGAAATAAGGTAAAAAGGCTTTACGGAGTATTCAACGGGACATGCAACTACATCCTCACGCGAATGGCGGACGAAAAACTAACCTACAAAGAAGCACTTCTTGAAGCCCGCGAACTTGGGTACGCCGAGGCGGACCCGACATACGACGTGGAAGGAATCGACGCCGCAATAAAACTCGTCATCCTTGCAAATGCGATATTCGGGATGAACAAAAAAATTGAAGATGTAGAGATAACGGGAATCAACTCCCTGACATCGCAGGCGCTCGAACTTGCGGAGGAGGACGAACTTACCATAAGGCTCATAGGCGAGATAAACAATGAAAAAGGCATTCTGAAAGTCTCGCCCCGTGTCATTCCCAAGAATCACACGCTTGTCGTCCAGGATACCCTGAATGCTGTAACCATCGATACCGATCTTGCGGGCGAGATCACTCTCATCGGAAAGGGTGCAGGCTCGATCGAGACCGCAAGCGCGATAATATCCGACCTTTTATTCATATCGAACTGCCATGACGGGAGTCCTTGAAAAGAGAAGAGAACTGCTTAGGCTGATGAGGGAATACACCCTCGAAAAAGGATTTTTTACCGCAGGCGAAATCGCCGAAATCACTTCTATTCCAAGAAGTACCATGCAGGACTGGATCAACCGCCTGATCGAGGAGAAATGCGTAGTATTAAAGGAGGAACAGAGAGGACGAACTCCGGCAAGGTACATAACTTCAACTGCACTTCTCCAGGCGGCATGCAAAAGGATCTTTACGACCGTGGACGGAAACAGGGTTGCAATCTTTCATCACTGCATGAGCAGCGGATGTGCAGGATTCTGCCGTTTTCACCATAGCCTTGCAGGCGGAGTCATTGATTCGGTCCGGAGGGACGGAACAATCCTGATCGAATACGCGGACCTGGGTAATAACGAACTGAAAAAAGATATCGAGATCGGCCTTTATCCCAACCCGGCGGTAGGCATCATAGGGATAAGAAAAGAAGACGGATATATCGTTCAGACCATCAAAAGCACAGGCGGACCTGCCTACTCCCTTACGGATATGATGGGTATGGCACGAGGCGTTGAAAAGATCGATATAAAATTCGTCGGAAACATCGTCGCAGGAGAGGTCTATACAAAGGCGATGACCCATGTGATCATCGGTATAGACGATACGGATTCAAAAGACGGCGGCGCGACCTTTGCATTCACACTCGGGCTCCTACAATACCTCTCGAAATTCAGGGGGGTCATTCCCGTAAGCCACAGGGTCGTGATGCTCAACCCGAAGATAAAGTACTGTACTGCAGGAAATTCTGCAAGTTACATTGAGATTGCAGTCGAGCCTGAAGAGCTTGAACACATTATAGAGATTGCCTCCCGTTTTGTTGAAGACGAAAGTAGTTCGGCAGAATATGGTTTTGCGCTCAAGACTGGGTTCATGATCCCCGATTCGCTCAGGAGATACGGAAATACGGTCAGATTCAAAGAGATCGATATGGAACTTGCCGAAAGAACCGCGAAAGAAAACGGGATATTCCTGGCAGGAAAAAGAGGAAAGATTGGAGCGCTTGCCGCAATCGCTTTCAGGGGCCTCGATAATGATATCCTCATCAACCCGTCAGCAGAAATAATCTGATCAATTCTGCCTGTTTTCTCTTCAACACGAATAAAGAACCCATTTCGCCAGTTCACGATTCGATTTTGACACCCGTATGGGCATCATTGTTTTGCTTAATTACCGGAGTTCAGTACCAAAGATTATATGTCAAATCAAATTCGAATTTTAAGGCTGAGGAAATAAGATGGCAAAAAAAATATTATTCCTGCTTGTCCTTTCCGCAGCACTGCTTCTGGTCTTATTCAGTGGATGCACGGACAGTACAGGAAATACAAACACGAATAACAATAACGTTACAGAGCAATTTACTTTCACTGTGACCCCGGAAGCCACAAAGAAGATTAATACAACGAGTACAGGCATCGTCGCAGAAGTGGGCGACACCGTATCTGTGCAGTATATCGGAACATACAACAACGGTACTGTCTTCGACGAATCCGAATCAGGTGATCCGCTCGTCTTCACGCTCGGCAATAAATCCATGATTACAGGATTCGAGGATGCCGTTTACGGGATGGAAATCGGGGAGACAAAAAGCATTCACCTGACTCCCGATCAGGCATACGGGGAATACAACCCGGATTATGTGATCAATATGAGCAGGGGTATGATCTCAAACGAAACTGAGATCTACACGGGCGAACAGCTTATATTGAAGGGTGCCGACGGTTCATTGATCCAGGTGACGGTTTTAGAAATCACCAACGATACAATCGTTGTCGATGCTAATTCTATGATGGCCGGAAAAGAGCTGAACTTCGAGATCACTCTCGAAGATATCGACAAGGCCTAACATCATTCACCTCTTCTTTTTACCCATTCGAGATAGGCATCAGATCCTCCTGTCACCGGAATTATGATAATTTCAGGAAGATCATAGGAATGAATCTTCAATATCTCATCCTTCAGCATTTCGGCTTTAGCAGTTGATGTCTTAATTATCAGCAGATCCTCGGTATCGCAGCAGTATTCTCCTTCCCAGACGTAAGACGACTTAACAGGAAATACATTGATGCAGGCCGCAAGTCCTCCCCCGATAAGGTGACTTACCAGGTTCCCGGATTCTTCAGGAGCTGCCGTGCATAATATTAGACAGACACCGGTATCATGGTCATTCATGATACGGGATTCGATTCGTTTTTATTTCCTCTTTGCCCTGCGGATATATACCTGTGAGAGACAAAAAGTACTGGAAGCAATGAATATTGTCGAAAAGGGAGATACTGTAAAAGTCCTATTTTCAAGCAGAACATCGGAAGGTATTCCGTTTGAATCCCCGGAAGAAGGAGAAACAGAGACTGTTACGATCGGTGAAGGAAGGATCAATCCCGAATTTGAGGATGCACTTACCGGCATGTCACCGGGTGAGAAAAAGACCGTAGAACTCCCGTGCGAAAAGGCCTACGGCAAATACAGAAAGACTCTTGTCCTTAGGCTTAAGAGGAAGAAACTCGATCTTGCCGAAGAACCGGAACCGGGAAAATACCTGAAGATCTCCCTTGACGGAAAAGAGGCAGGTTTTGTGAAAGTCCTGAAGGTGGCCGGTTCATATATCGTAGTCGATGCGAATCACCCCATGGCGGGCGAAGATATGGTCTACGAACTGGAAGTCGTTGATATAATCTCCAAAGGAGATACGGATTGACAGAAAAAGAACCTGAATTTGTTGTGGATCGCGAGGGGAACAGGTACGAGATCTTCGATCCCCCGTTCTACAGGCAGGAGTTCGAGGATGCCTACCGCTACATCATCGACGAGTACGATATCCCGAAGAGGGAGATCGGGATATTCATTCCCTGTGCAATACGAAAACCCTACAGCCAGAGCCCTTCGCATAAACTTTTCAGGAGCATAATCGACACCGTTCTCCCGGAGGAAAGCTATCATATCACGATATTCGGGACATGCGGGACAGTTCCGGCCGAACTCGAACTGATGTACCCGTTCGCACATTACCATTACATGCTGGGCAAGACAACAGATGAAAAAATCCGGGCGGACTTCCACAGGATCGAAGTTCAAAGACTTACCGGATATCTCGAAAAAACAAGATGTAATTACAAAAAAAGGATCGCCTACTGCATCGGACCGTTCAGGAAGGCGATGGTTGAGGCGTGCGAAAAGACCGGAACTGAGATGAAGATCCTCCCGTCCGATCCGATGATCGACAAAATGTATGATATCGACTGCCCTTTTCCCGAAGGAAGCCTCTCGATGCAGGAATATATCGACGAGTTCAGGAGAGGGCTCGTTGAAATCAGGGATTAATAACGCCTTCCTTTTTTCTTTCCGCCGCCTTCTTCCGTCTCTTCACTTAGCTGCCTGATCCTGTCCCTGAGCACGATCGCCCTCTCGAAATCAAGCGCTTCGGCAGCCGCATCCATATCGGCCTCGAGCTCGATTATCAGGTTTGGGATCTCGGCCTTCGGGATGTGTTTGATATCCTTTATGTCGATCTCCTTCTCCCTCACGGGTTTCTTGATCGTGACTGGTACAATCCCGTGAGATTCGTTGAACTCCAGCTGCATATTCCTGCGGCGTTCGGTCTCGGATACCGCCTTCTTAATCGAGTCTGTCATATTGTCGGCGTACAGGACGACATAAGAGTTGGCATTTCTTGCCGCACGCCCGATGATCTGGATCAGGCTCCTCGAATCACGAAGGAAGCCTTCTTTGTCCGCATCGAGTATTCCAATGAATCCTACTTCTGGGATGTCAAGTCCCTCCCTGAGCAGGTTGATTCCGACCAGCACGTCGAACTTTCCCAGGCGAAGTTCCCGGATTATTTCTGTTCTCTCTATGGTCTTGATGTCCGAATGAAGATACCGTGTCTTTATCTTCTTCGATGCAAGGAATTCTGTCAGTTCTTCGGCAAGCTTCTTTGTCAGCGTGGTGATCAGCACCCGGTCGCCCTTCTCGGTCGTCTTCTGGATCTCTTCAAGCACATCGGCCATCTGGCCCCTGACCGGCCTGATCTCGACAAGAGGATCCACAAGTCCTGTAGGACGTATGATCTGCTCCACTACATTCAGCGAATGCTCCTCCTCGTATATACCCGGCGTCGCCGATACGAAGATCACGTGCCTCATGTACTCCTCGAATTCATTGAAGACGAGAGGGCGGTTGTCAAATGCCGAAGGAAGCCTGAAACCGTAATCTACGAGAGGGATCTTTCTCGACCGGTCACCGTTGTACATCCCCCTGACCTGCGGGAGCGTCTGGTGGCTCTCGTCCACGACGAGTAGGAAATCATCAGGGAAGTAGTCGAGCAGGCAGAACGGTTTCTCGCCCTCCGCCCGCCTGTCAAAATGCCGCGAATAATTCTCTATGCCCTTGCAGGATCCCGTCTCCTCGATCATCTCCATGTCGTAAAGAGTCCTCTGCTTAAGGCGGTGAGCCTCCAGCGGTCCAAGCAAAGGAAGTCTCTCCTCGAGCTCGGCTTTTATCGCCTCGATCGCCGCGGCCTTCTCCTCCTCTGGGATGACATAATGGCGGGCCGGATAGACGAAGAAATACTTCATCGGTTCGAGGATCTCACCCGTGTTCTTATCCACCTCGGATATCCTCTCGATCTCGTCGCCGAACATCTCGATACGGATGATGTTGTTGAAATAACCTGGTATCAAGTCGATAGTATCCCCGCGGACCCTGAACCGGCCCGGCATCAGTTCGGTATCGTTCCTCTCGAAAAGGATATCGACAAGTTTCATCAGGAGATCGTTCCTTTTTATCCGGTCTCCGGTCTTCAGCTCGAACCCGAGATTTTCGAAATTTTCCGGATTGCCGAGACCGTATATCGCAGAGACGGAGGCGACAACGATAACATCGGTTCTCGACAGAAGCGAAGCAGTTGCAGCAAGCCGCATCTGCTCGATCTTCGGGTTGATCTGCGCATCCTTCTCGATATACTGGTCCTTCTGCGGTATATACGATTCCGGCTGGTAATAGTCATAATAGGATACGAAATATTCCACCCTGTTCCCGGGGAAGAACTCCTTAAACTCGTTGTAGAGCTGTGCGGCAAGCGTCTTGTTGTGCGCGAGAACAAGAGCAGGCTTCTGGTAATATTCGATGACGTTGGCTATGGTAAATGTCTTCCCCGAACCGGTAACCCCGAGGAGGGTCTGGAACCTCTCGCCTTTCTTCAGCCCTTCGTCGAGTTCTTTGATCGCCTCCGGCTGGGATCCGGCCGGAGCGAAATCTGACACCAGTTTAAATTTCTTTTCAGTCTTCATCGAATGCCTCCTTCGACCTGAGCAGCCTGTTGTATGAAATTGCGAACCTGTGCGCCTCGTCCCTAATCTCCTGGAGAAACAGCGATGCCTTGTCGTTTTTCTTCAGCGGCAGGGGGGACGACATGCCGGGGACAAAGACTTCCTCCTCCCTTTTTGCAAGAGAGATGACCGGAATACCCACATCCAGTTTCTCGAGCTCCCCGAGAGCCGATGAGAGCTGACCCTTGCCGCCGTCGATTACGATAAGATCGGGAAGCTCGGCTTCCTCCTTAATAAGGCGCGAGTATCTTCTCCCGACGACCTCAGCGATAGAAGCGAAGTCATCGATCCCTTCGACAGCTTTGATCCTGAACCGCCTGTAATTCCGTTTGTCGGGTTTTCCGTAGCGGAACTGGACCATAGATCCTACCATCGCCGTCCCCGACAGGTGGGATATGTCGAAGCACTCGATAACATCGGGGGACTCTGTCAGGTGCAGCGCCTTCCTAAGTCTCTCCACTTTCGCCTCGCCGCCGAAGAACACCGATTCGATATTCTTCTTCACGAGATCCAGGAGCGCCTTCTTCTCTCCCTTCTGCGGAACGGTTACACGGACCTTCATTCCTTTTATCGAGGAAAGGTAGTCTTCGAGCGCCTCGTCCGGGATCTCCGGGAGGATCAGTTCGCGGGGAGGCTCGTTCTCTGCGTAGTACTGGATTATGAACTCCCCGAAAGAGCCCTCGTCGCAGTCGAATACGAACTCTTTCTTTTCGCCCAGTGTTCCCTTGTAGACGGAAAAGAGCATGAGATACATAATCCCGTCCCTGACGGTATAATTGATTATATCCTCGTCCGTATCCTTTCTTTGGTCTATATGCTGCCTTTCGGACAAGTGCCGGACCGCCGTTATCTGGTCCCGGACAACCATCGCTTTTTCGAATTCCCGTGCGGCCGAGAGTCCGGCCATCTCCTCCTTAAGAGAAGAGATTATCTCCGAATTATTTCCTTTCAGTACTGAGACCGCCTTACGAACGAGATCGGAATAATCCTCCGCGCTGATCTGCCCGATGCACGGGGCGCTGCACGTGCCCATATGATACCTGAGACATGCCCTCTTCCTGAGTTTCCTGCACGATCGAAGCCGAAATGTCTTTCGTACGACAGAAAGAACATAATCCCTCTCCTTTGCGGATACGAAAGGCCCGAAGTATTCCCCTGAGTCACCTTTCCTCCTCGCGATTCCGATCCGCGGGAACTTTCCGCCGGTGATATGAATATAGGCGTAGTTCTTCGAGTCCCTGAGATCGATATTGTATTTCGGCTGGTATCTCTTGATCAGGTTGTTCTCGAGGATCAGGGCCTCCGTCTCGCTCCGGGTGACGATATAGTCGAAATCTTCGGCCACGCCGAGCATTGCATTTGTCTTCGGATCGTGACTGCCTGTAAAATAGCTCGATACTCTCTTCTTAAGGTTTTTCGCCTTGCCGATATATACGGGAGTTCCCACGGAATCCCTGTATATATAACAGCCTGGCTCTTCCGGAAGAGAGTCGGTGTTCATGTCAGTATCATTTCCCTTTTTTCAGCAGCGGGACGAGGAACTTTCCCGTATAGCTGATCCCGGATTCAGCAACCTCCTCCGGGGTTCCTTCCGCGATGATCTCGCCGCCGCCGTCACCTCCTTCGGGGCCGAGGTCGATAATATAATCTGCCGATTTTATCACATCAAGGTTATGCTCGATTACAACGACTGTGTTCCCTTTCTCCACAAGGCTGTCAAGCACCTCGATAAGTTTCCTTACATCATGGAAATGGAGTCCGGTCGTCGGTTCGTCGAGAAGGTATATCGTATTACCGGTGGCACGTTTCGAAAGTTCTCTCGTGAGCTTTATCCTCTGTGCTTCTCCGCCCGAGAGCGTTGTCGAGCTCTGCCCGAGTTTTATGTACCCGAGACCGACGCGGCACAGTGTCCCGAGTTTGCTTCTGATGGAGGGAATGTTTTCAAACAGTTCATACGCCTCTTCGACCGTCATATCCAGGACCTCGGCGATCGACTTCCCCTTGTACTTCACCTCGAGCGTCTCTGAGTTGAACCTCGTTCCCTTGCACTCCTCGCACTCGACGTAGACGTCGGGCAGGAAGTTCATCTCGATCTTAATCAGGCCCTCTCCGCCGCATGCCTCGCATCGTCCGCCTTTGACATTGAACGAGAACCGGCCGGGCTTGTAACCGCGTATCTTCGCCTCCTTCGTCTCGGCGAACACCTTTCTTATCTCATCGAATACCTTTGTGTAGGTCGCCGGGTTCGAACGCGGTGTTCTGCCAATCGGGCTCTGGTCGATCACGATCACTTTGTCGATCTTCTCGTCGAAGACCATCTCCCTGTAAGATCCCGGTGAAGTCTTCGATTTGTACAGCTCCTTCACCAGGGCACGATAAAGGGTGTCGTAGATCAGTGTGGATTTTCCGCTGCCGGAGACTCCCGTCACGACGGTAAAGAGTCCCAAAGGTATCTTTGCATCTACGGATTTCAGATTATTCTGCGTACAGCCGTAGATTTTCACAGAATTTTTGAATTCCCTCCTCTTCGAAGGGACTTTGATCTCCTCTATCCCGGAAAGATATTGTCCGGTGATCGATTTCGGATTATCCGATATTTCCCCCGGCGTCCCTTCGGCGACTACGAATCCCCCGTGAATTCCTGCGCCGGGACCCATATCGAGGACATAATCGGCCTGCCGGATAGTATCCTCGTCATGCTCGACGACGACTAGAGTGTTCCCGAGATCGCGGAGCTTCTGTAAAGTCTCGATCAACTTATGGTTGTCTCTCTGGTGAAGACCGATCGAAGGCTCGTCAAGGACATAAAGGACCCCGGTCAGGTTAGACCCGATCTGTGTCGCAAGCCTGATCCTCTGGGCTTCGCCCCCCGAGAGAGTTCCCGCATTTCTAGACAAAGTGAGATATCCCAGGCCGACTTGTTCGAGGAAGACAAGCCTCGACCTGATCTCTTTTAAGATCTGTTTTGCGATCTCCCTCTCCTTGTCTGTCAGTTCAAGGTTTTCGAAGAATTCGAGGCACCGGCTTACAGGCATGTCGGTGACATCTACAATTGAATTCTCATTGATGCGTACTGCAAGAACCTTGTCCTTGAGCCTTTTTCCCTTACACGAAGGACACTCGGATATCCGCATGAACTTCTCGAGTTCTTTCTTCCTGTACTCGGATTTCGTCTGACCGTAGAGCCGTTCGGCCTGCGGAAGAAGACCCTCCCATCTACCGTTGTGCGACCAGTAGGCATCTCCTCCCTTCGCTCTCATATCGAACCGAATCTTATCGTTCGAACCGAACATCAGTGCATTATACTGTTCGTCGGAAAGCTCAGAGATCGGGGTGAAGATATCGAACCCGAAATGCTTCGCAACCGCCGCAAGATACTGAACCCTGTACCCGTCAAGGAAGTTCCTGTACATTGCTACAGCACCGTCAGACAGTGATTTGCTCCTGTCGGGAATTATCAGGTCAGGATCGAAGTCCATCTTTATTCCGAGGCCGTTACACTCCTCGCACGCACCGAACGGACTGTTGAACGAGAACATCCTCGGCTGGAGCTCCTCGAACCCTATTCCGCATATGGGACAGGCCATCTTCGATGAGAATATCTGTT
Organism: Methanolacinia paynteri; assembly: GCF_000784355.1. Taxonomy (NCBI): domain Archaea; kingdom Methanobacteriati; phylum Methanobacteriota; class Methanomicrobia; order Methanomicrobiales; family Methanomicrobiaceae; genus Methanolacinia; species Methanolacinia paynteri. Next base: position 25,926 of record NZ_AXDV01000004.1, read on the forward strand.
CTTTTTCATCGCCCTGAATTATCACGAGGCCGCCCGATCTCTCGATCGCTGTCTCCAGGGCCTCCACAAGACGGCTCCGCTCCCCAGAGGGATCAAGTCGATCGATCACGATCTCTATATCGTGTTTCACGTATCTTTCAAGAGAGATCTCTTCGTCGGTCCGGACGATATTGCCGTCTACCCTCGCCCGGGTAAATCCATCGGAATTCAGGTCCTTCAGGAGCTGCTGGTATGTTCCCTTCTTCTGCCGGATTACCGGCGAGAGTATATTCACCATCCCTGAAAATTCGGCAGTTACCGCTTCTGCAATCCTGTCCGCCGACTGGGATTCGATCCTTATGTTGTGCTCCGGGCAGTAAGGCACACCGATCCTTGCAAAAAGAAGACGGAGATAGTCGTAAATTTCTGTGACCGTTCCGACAGTACTTCTCGGATTCTTCGATGTGGTCTTCTGCTCTATTGATATCGCAGGGGAGAGCCCGTCGATGGAATCGACATCCGGCTTGTTCATCAGCCCGAGGAACTGGCGGGCATAGGCGGAGAGCGATTCGACATATCTTCTCTGCCCTTCGGCATATATAGTGTCGAATGCAAGCGTGGACTTACCGCTGCCCGAAACCCCTGTAATTACTATTAATTCATCACGGGGGAGCGAAACGGAGATATTTTTGAGATTGTGCTCCCTCGCCCCGCGAATAATAATTCGATCCATTTCTCTTATAAAAGAGGTTATCTGGTTTCATATACATGAGCATAATGGCAGGCGGTGTGAAAGTGAAGTCCGGATTTTAACCTGACTTTTTTGCATCTTCAGGTGCGTTTATAATCTCTTTCAATTCATCGCTATCCGGGCGAATATTAGGATCGGGATATCAGAGAAATTTTTCTCAGGCACCTGTCACAGAGCATCGATCAGATCGGTAGAGGGTACCGGCGTTCATGCTGACAGCAGTTCACATCTCTCACAATTTCTGCAATAAATCTATTTTATTTAAAGTTGCATATTTCAGCAGGTGATCTCTTGGACACATATGACTATGCCAGGGAACAGACGATCGTTCAGACAACAGTTAAACTGAGCGCGAATACATACCAGCTGTCTGTAACTAATTATCGTCTGGCATTCGTGCCCCGTGAATCGACCGGGGTTTCACCGTTTTCATATTATTACGAATATATAACAGGTTTCAGGCCGGTTCAGAGCGGGTACTACGAACCGTGCATCGAACTCTCAATAAGATATTCAAACGGGATGACGGATGCTATGCAGATAGTATTTGCCGATGCAGGTGATCGGGACAGGGTTTTATATGCCATTTCCGATGCATCGGCCCAAAGACATTCGGAGAAAGAAGCAGAGAGGGATCCTTTCCTGCAAAAAAGACAGGATCTCGCGATGCAGGATGAATACGGAAACTATCGCGACGAATACGGGCAGGCTGACGACTATCGCAGGGGCGGATACGATGAGTATGATTCAGGACTCGAAAGCGGCTACGGAGAGAAGGATTATGGAAACGGACAGTACCTTTCCTTCCTGGATAAATTTGTGGGCCTTCTTAGAAATCCTTCAGGAACATTTCCTTCACTGTACTCGGATGAACTTAGCGACGGCCTGAAGTTCATGCTTGTCATGATGGCGATATCGGCAGTCGTCAATACGATGCTCACCGGATTTCTTGCAAGCAAAATTCTTCCCGGCCTCGATACATTTTCCGGTCTCGGGAGCAATCCCGCATCGCTTGTAACACTGATAATTGAGGTATTCATATTCCTTGTCCTGACACTTGCCATATACGGACTCTTAACGTTCGCGATCAGCAAGATCTTCGGAGAGGAGATGTTCCCTGACGAGTCTATGAAGGTTACCATGTATGCATCGGCTCCCTTTGCAGCCGTAGGATTGATCCCGTTATTCGGGCTGTATATTGCCCCGATCTGGACCATATACCTCCAGGCAAAAGGGCTTGAAGAATGCAACGAGATAGAAGGGCGTGCCGCGATCTTATCGTCGGTAATTGCCGCAATAATCCTGGCAGCTTTGTTCTATTTAGTTATTATAAGCGGAAAGGTGGGATTCGAATGAATTATAAACGAAATATAACAGGTGCATTTCTTGCGCTGATAATAATATGCTCGATTATAGTCATACCTGCAGCAGCCATCGAACCTGATTTCGACTGGCAGGTATACAGGATAAATACGGATGACTGGACATCATATCCGACCTACCTGAAATATTCAGGAATAATATATGAAGTTCATTTTACGGATAAGACTACTAACGGCACAGCCAAATCATGGGACTGGGAGTTCAGCGAGGACGACTGGTGGGGTTCCTCCGAACAAAACCCTGTCCATATTTATACAGAGGAGGAAGCGGACGATGCCGACTACAGGTTCAAAGTAAAATTGTCGGTCATGGACAGCAGCGGAAATTACGAAGAGACAGAAAATACAGTATATGTAGTAGAAGATGCATGGAACCTGCATAGCATCATCGACCTGACACCCGAACCTACCTCAA
>NZ_AXDV01000005.1 GCF_000784355.1 Methanolacinia paynteri
CCGCCGCCGATGCTCATGGAACAGCGGATGTTCCCCCGCACGGAGGCGGACCTAAGGCGATCACTCCTGTCGACCGGCAGACTTTTGCCGGTATTAACAGGAGACTGATTGTTACAAAAGGAGAAGACTTCATACTGACCGGCTGTGCATCATGCAGTGCCGCATGTTATGCCGGCCAGCTCTCAGACTGTTCACCGTTCTGGACGATCAACGGAATTCCCGTATGCAGGGACGGAGATATCTCACTTGACGGAGAGCATGTTTTTTCAGGAATTATCGCATCGCACCAGAATTTTGTAAATACTAATTAATTCCTGAATTTTTTTCCCTGCGAATAATTAAGGATCTGAAATCAATTCTGGCGTGACCATGCCGCCGGGTCCGGTCCCGTGAGTTCCCTGCTCCGACTTTTCTTTATATTCTTCTCTGCACGAGAATTCATCCAGATGAGCAAAGCAGTTAAAATTGATGAAAACGGCGACACCCTGATTGATACGGCAGGGAGGATCAAGTCGGTATCCGGGCATGAAAAAATCATCCAGGATCTGACAGTCCTGCTCCGGTCGGTAAAGGGTTCCCTTCCTTTCGATACCACGTTCGGGATAGAGGATTTCCCGGAGATGAATAATCCCAGCTCCAAAATTATGGGAAATGCAGTCTATGCAGCTATTCTCCAACATCCCGAAGTCAGTGATATCAGGGACCTTCAGGTCTCGAAAGAAGGCAGAATGATGTATGTTTCGCTTACCGTTCTCCTGAATGACGGAGCGGATGTAGATATGGAGATGTTAGTATGACTGATTATGGTGTAATTTCCACGGGATTCAGGACGAAAACATATGATGAAGTCCTTGAAACGATGATTGAGAATGCCGGACAGATCTTCGGCTATGACATGGACCTGTCCAATAATACGATTCTCGGCCAGAAACTCAGGTCGACGGCCGTGGAGATCGCGACCCTCTGGCAGGAGCTGGAAGGTGCATATTATTCCGCTTTCATATCCCAGGCGGAGGGCCAGAGCCTCGACCGCATTGTGGCCCTTGTCGGGATTAAGAGGAACACGGCGTTAAAAGCGTCAGGGATTGTAACTTTCTCGGTCAATGAAGCCATTGAAACGGATGTCAAAATCCCGTCGAGAACGATTGTCGGAACGGCGGATGAATCGATCCTTTTCGAGACCCAGGAGGACGTAATTCTTTATGCAGGCGAGACATCGGTTGATGTTCCGGTCGTTGCACGGGAGGCGGGATCTGACGGGAACGTGTCGGGCGGAACCATAAAGAAGCTTGTTACTTCGATGTCGGAGATCGATTCGATCACGAATTCATCAGCAATTACCGGCGGCGGAGATGCCGAGACGGACGCGAAGCTGAGGATCAGGGCGATGACCATGAAACCGGCTGCAAAGGGAACTGTCGCGGCACTGGAATCCGCCCTTCTCGCCCTCGACGGTGTCATGGATGTTAATGTCGTCGAGGATACGAATTCGCACTCGGTCGATATCGCCATCGCGGGGGGAGATTCGGGGGAGATCTCGTCTGTCATCGAAGAGACACGGCCTTGCGGTATCCCGGTGACATGGGATTACGCGACAGGAATTTCAATCGACGTAACCGTGACGGTAGTCAGGATAAGCAGTGCGACGGAGGCCGCCGTCCAGGCACAGGTTGCGGATGCGGTCTCGAACTGGCTCTATGAAAAAGAGATCGGAGAGGACCTCTCGTACTACAAACTCCTCCTGGCAATCTCCGGGTGCAGCTATGTATCGAATATCTCCTCGTTGTCGATCACCGACGGTACAAATATCGCCGATACGGTAGGAGAGATTCTCCCGGTTGAAGAGGATAAGAGAGTCGGTGAGGGTATAATCACGGTGAATGTCGTATGACCGGCAGGGCGTTTTCAGTTTTACGGAGATTGTCCTCGGCTTTCCGGCAGGATACCGAAAGCAACAACTACAAACTCGTAAAGATCAATGCAGACGAGCTGGACGAGATCGATGCGGTTATCGACGACATTATCCAGGCCCACAACCTGGAGCATTCGTCCGGGCAGAGCCTTGATTTTCTGGCCGAACTTCTCGAACTTGAACGGAACGAACGATCGGATGACGATTTCAGGGCATTGATCGCAGCAACGGCGGTGTTCAGGAAATCCAACGGAACGATAGCCGATATCAAAAACGTGATCTCCCTGATAACCGGTGTTCCGGCCGGTGATATCATCGTGCATGAGGTCGGAGACAACTCGTTTTCGATTGAGCTGAAGAGTATCAACCGGAATGCCTTCAGCCTGACGATCTTCAATGAAAATGTCGATAAAACCAGGGCTGCAGGAGTGAAGTATCTCGCTGAAGATCTCGTGATGATCCTAAATGACCTTTGGGAAGTTCACAGGACCAGGGAAGGCGGGCTGATCTATATCCGCACATCTTCTTTCCAGTACGGCCTTTCGACATTTGGTGAAGCTCTCTATGGTGATCCGTGCGAGAACCATCTCGTCTCTCCGGGGACTGTGACATTATTCTAATCAACGCTATAATCCGGGAGATCACAGAATGCTATTTAAAATTCGGGATTTATACCCGACTTTCCTTTTTCAGGTGTACGGAAAACAAGTTAACGGAGTGAATAAAAAATGACAGCAGAATGGAATACAGCGGCGGGATTAGAGAATAACGCCGAGATGATCAAGACCTTTTATACGCACATGGTTTTTGATATTGGAGATATCGCAGAAGAAGATGCAGCCCCGGCAAATGAAGTGTTCCGGGTCGCAGTGTCAGCGGTGAGAAACGGACAGGATATCGAGTGGTCAGCAACGGTAAACTATGGGGTTTGTACAGAGGACACCGTAGTAAGGGCCCTGTGGATGGTCGGAAAGGATGCAGGAAATAACGACGTTTTCCTTGCCTGCAACCTGATAAATCCTGTAACGCTGAACCCGAGCACAGGAATGACCTTCAGGTTCCCTTATTCCGTGAGCGGGTACTCGAACTCGGAGGCGTGAAATGCCTGACACGTACACACCGAATCTCGGCCTGATCAAGCCATGTACACGGAAGAACTGGGCCGAGGCGGTCAACGAGAATTTTGAAAAGCTCGGGGTTTTGCATTACTACCATACAGACGGATGGATGTTTATATGCAAAAACGCCATCTGCAACAACGGCGTATGGACGCAACCGGATACAAGCCTTCAGTCGTCTGTAATTGCATTGGGAAATGATGGTTCGTTCACACTTCAGACATGTCCCGCCGGCCATTCAACTATCCCATCATGGACGCAGGTAGCCTCATTTGGAAATGACGGATCGCTCACTCTCGCCGGAGGTCTAGCAATCTCAAGTGGGGGGGCATCGATTTCCGGAAATCTCTCAGTCTCAGGAACGATAACTGGTAATATCAGTACATATCTCATGCTCTCATTAATCTCAATTAATGCCGATAAAAATTGGAATACTAAAAATATCTCAAATATTGGAGGTTTGAATGTCTTAAGGGTTGTGGCAAGTTCTGGGACAGGAGTTACAAAATACAGTGCATTATCGAGTGAGGTTGGATATGAAGGTTCAGGCACTTTATTTTTACAATTTAATGTTCCTGAAGGTTACTGTCCTTTTACAGACAATGTATTTAAGGTCTCAGTAGATGAGAAGGTCGTGTGGTCAGACAGGCCAGGAGGTCACCAACTGTATGTAAACGGAGGGCTTGTATGGTCTACTGCCGATAGTGTAAGTTCAACAAATTACGTGACATATACCCAAGACCTGACTCTCAAATCTGGTGACGTTGTTCAAATGTATGTACATAACTATCATTTATACGGACAGACTTATTTTAAGGATTTCAAGATTCAATGTGATGAGGAATCCAAAGAAGTTACTATTGGTTCTCTGGGGCATGTAGCGCCGACATGGACCTAACCCGACTTCCCTTTAATACCTCTTTTCCTCAATCTCTAAACCGACCATGACTTATGAAATCGTAGCTGCAAGTATATGCACTGCACTTGTAACGGTTGCAGGAATGGCGATCATAGCATGGATCAACGGAGCACCGGCGAGAGCCGAGCAGAAAAGAATCACGGAAAATGACCGGGCCTTTACAAGATATCTTGAAAGGGGCCAGAAAATCGCAAAAAGCGACAACGATCTGAATCGCCAGTACGGCATAAACGTCCCCGCACATTCAGGACCCGGCATCGCACAGGTGCTCGAAGAGATCCGGCAGGCAAAGACGGATTTCCAATCAGTCAAAAATGCCTGGACCGATAAAAAACAGGAGTGAAAGAAAAAATGTTTGGATTTTTCGGAAACGAACAGAAAAGAATTACCGAAGACGATCGTGCATTCACACGATACATTGAGCGTGCACAGAGGATCGGAAAATCAGACTGCGACCTCGCTCGTCAGGCCGACACGACAAAGGACATCATAGCAGGAAGAGAATCCTCATCCTGGAATGAAGAAGCCCAAAAACTTCAGCCTGTAAACTAAACCCTTTTTTCTGCATATTATTCCACCAGGGATAATTTTTTTTGATTTTGATTTCTCTTCCACCCAGCTATTATGACTTACAATTCATGTAGATCGTTTTGTGATAGGCTTGCGGGGATGGACAAGCATCCCCGCTGGCGCCATTTTCAATATTTTTTCAGCCCTAGGAACTGTAATCATATAATACAGAGTTCTGTCTATCGCATATACTTCCTTGCGAAGATCGTGATGAAAGCGGCCCACATAAATGTTCCAAAGAACGCCTCGACCAGTGCCAGCCCCTGCCATGCCGGAGAAATCTTGTACCCGCCGAACCCTGGTGTCATTGCCGTAGTCGTGCTGAAATAAAAATATTCGATAAATTCCGATCCCGGATCAAGCGTTTGATAGCTGAAGTATATTATCGCAAAAGTGAAGATGAATAAAAACCAGATACAAAAAGTTCGCAAAGGCTTCACGCCGTATCCGAATATCAATTGGGCAAGGACATATTCCGGCCACCTGAAAATTTCAAGTTTTTGCTTTCGCTTTCCCTCCATTTCTCGATAAAAATAGTTGTCGGCCTCGTGATTATCACCGAATTTAATACATTGGTTTTTTGCTAATCGACAGGCATTTTCCTGAGCTTTAGGAGACGAAAATTTGGCATCTCTGAAATCTACGATTCCTTTTACATGGGTAAGAATATAGTCTGCATCGCCGGATAAAGAAGCACCCCTGAATAGAGCACTACCGTCTATTTTCGACTTATGAAAAGAGAGCTCTCCGCCGATTTCTGCCTTGTAAAACGAGGCATCTTCATTAATTTTAGCATATGGAACCAAGACGTCTCCATCGACTTTTGCATATGTAAAAAAGACACTCCCGCCAATTTTTGCATCTGCAAAAAAGGCATCTTTGCCGACATTCGCATATGTAAAATCAATATTTCTACCGATTTCCGCACTTTCAAACCAGGCAAATCCTCCAATTTTTGCATTGGTAAACAAGGCATTTCCGTCAATTTTTGCTTTTTTAAACCAAACGCCCTCAATGACCTTTATTTTATTGAAATTAATATCTCCGTCTGTCTGAATGATGTCTTCATCTTTCGGAAGAGGTGATCCAAAAGAATACAGTATCGCACCCTCGAAATTGAAATCGTCAGAGTTCACCTTTTCCTTCGTTTTTTCCTCTTTCATTTCCTTAAGACGCTGATACTCCGGGTCTCCATTATCCTCCGGAAAAGGAGTATGCAGCACACAAAAAGAAGACCCTCCTATCGGAGGCTCCAGACATTTTTTTCCGTTTCGAAAAGTATATTCACACAAAAATTATCACCACATTTTCACGTAGATATCGGGATACAAATGCATGATATTGGGATTGCCATGAGGCACCATAAATGTGAGGACACACCACCTGAGAAAAATATAAGCCATATAAAAATTACTATTACCCCAATTAAGGCAGGGAAGATCCAACACGAGATCGGGAGGCCCCTGCAACAGGAATTAAAATTCCAGGGATTCTCCAGGTAAACAATCGATCAGTACCCAAAATATGCAGCAGATTGGCGGACCGGAGAACACATCAACAAATCGATTTTTTTTCTCAAAAACAAAATTGAAAATTTTTAAGGAGGAAAAAAATGTCTCTTAAAATCGGTTCGAAGGGGGAACCCGTCCGCGAACTGCAAAGCAAGTTAAAGGAACTCGGATACGACCCCGGAGAAGTAGACGGAGATTACGGGAAATTAACCCGAAAGGCAGTCTCCAAATTCCAGGAAAAGCAAGGACTGGCAATCGACGGCGTCATCGGCCCGGAAAGCGTCAATGCACTCGGAATCAAAACCGTCCTGGAAGAACCGGAACCAGAACGCCTGAAATTCCGCGAATTGCTCCTCTCAAATCCCAATTACTTCGGAAACATCAAAGCGTCCAAGTACAAGGCCGCCAAAAGCAAAAAACAGGACACATCCTTCGAGGAGCTCAAATGTCTCGGATATAACCCGGAATTATCCCAGCTCGAAGCCGTAATCCACATAAAAAAGGACTACGGTTACGGCGGGGACATCTGCTCCTCTGGCACCCCCGAGTATGTACGGTTCTATATCGACTGGAACAACGACGGAAACTGGAAGGACCTGGGATTAGTAAACTTCACCGCACACGACATCCCCGGGGAAAAACCGCTGGAATATGCCGTCACGCTCGACATTATCCCGAAAAAGAAGTTGTGCCGAATCGAAAATCTCCCGAAAGTCAGAGCGATCCTTTCATGGAATCACCCACCGGAGCCTGATGATCCGAATGCAATTCCCGTATGGGGCAACACCATCGACGCAAGAATCCAGATGGACAAATTGAAATTCCTGCTCCTGAACGATTACTCCGACCTGTTCGATAAATATCCCAATACCATTCTCGAACAACTCGACCTGACAAAACCGTTCCCGGTGAAAGAACCCCAAAAATATACGATCGCCGAACTGGCAGAGATCTATAAAGGCACCGCCGTCCCCGCAAACAGGTTCGCCTTCACCCACATCAACAAACTCCTGGCCAAACCCGCAATCCCCGCACCATTAACACTCGAACTCAGCGACTACCTCTCCAAATTCGACATCAAAATCCCGGAAATCATCAAGGAACTGGCAAATTTCGACGGCAACACCAATTACGAAGAACTCAGGTGCGTCGGTTACGACTCCTCCCGGAGGCTGCTGACAGGCGTCCTGACGATCAAACTTCCGGGCGGGTATTCCGGCGGCCTCTGCACCAAAGGCAGCACTGAGTATGTCGCATTCTGGGAGTACGACGAGATCGAAGCCGTCTGGTTATATCTCGGCACCGAATCCGTCAATGTCCACGATATCAGCAGCATACCGAAAGAAGATCTCCAGTATGCCGTATCCCTCAACGTCGACCTAAGCCATCACCGCCGCCCGTGCACTTCCGGACCAAGCGAAGTAAAGATCCGGGCCATACTCTCATGGGAAGTTCCGCCGCCGCCCGCCAATCCCAACTGGGTCCCGAAATACGGAAACCGTGAAGAAACCCGCATCCTTATCAAACCCGGCCCAGTTCCAACAGGAGAGCACACGCCATACATCGAAACCGTAGGCAACATGGCCGTCTGCGACATCAGCCAGGCAACCGGGCTTGCAACCGGAAACGGAATAATCTCCGCCTTCTATGCAGACAGCAGTCCGTTCGGCGGAACGGTAACCATTACCGGTTTTATCGACAATCCGCCCGGGGGCGTCCTCGACGGCGTAGCTACACCGGTGAAGTACAAAATCTCGGTCCGGCCGTATAACCCTGCAGACCCGCAGCCGTGGCAGGACCTCAACGACGGCTTCAATGTAAAAGTCCGCATCAAGGACAACGACACCCATGTCCAGGAAGATTATCCGCAGAAGATCGATCCTGCCGACGGATTTTACACCTATCTCGAAGATCCAGGAATAGTCCTGCCCGGTTCGGGGGCGACACGCGAACGCTACTACGTCCTGCCCGTCCTCGCCTACTGGCAGACCGGTTCGAAAACTGGAATCTGGGAGATCCTCATCGTCGCAAAAGACGTCGACAACCCGGAAATTCCGCCGGGAGTACTTCATTGCGGAGCGGACGGAACAACCCGCTGCATAATAAGAATCTGCCTGGACAACGAATATCCCGTACCCCAGATCGGTCTTACAGGGTACCAGCGTGGCGCCGACCCGACAGTCCACCCGATCGGCACAGGTATTCCCGAAAAATGCGGACGTTTCAAGAAAGGCGATATCCTGCACGGAACCTACAGCGTCAGCGACGAACATTTCGGACAGCTGACCCTGGCCGTTTTCCCGGGCGTACCTGCAGGCGGCGCCACCGTGAATCCGCCTGTAAGAAGTTTCGATATCGTGCCCACGGAAGGAGAATCCGGGACATGGACCCTCGATACAAAATCGATGGACCCATGCGGGTACATCATAAGGCTGTGGGTCCGTGATCGCACGATAGTAAACAGCGGAACCATGGGATTCAGGAGAAGCGACGATGTCGGCTTCTGCCTTGAGAAGACAGACTGAAAATAATTTCAAACCACCTTTTTTTTGATATTAAGACAGAAAATCACCTGATTACAGCCTTTTGACCAGTCCACAATTCATATATAACATCCGAAAGATAGGTGTATAAAGCCCCCCCGGCCAACGGAAATCCGGGAATAAAATGGTAAAATAATGCTTAATAAAACGGAAATGGATCTTCTGAGATCCCTCAATACAAAAACCACAAAAAAACACATCGGCCCGAGACTGGCAAAGCTTTCAGTCTTTTATAAAAAGACAATAACCTAGAAAACACCCTTTTTTCCTGAAAACCTTACAAGGATTAGAAAAGTGAAACGGCCGCCGGACTGAGGTCCGTAAGCCTCACAGCGACAATATTGATTCAATTCAACGATAAATATGATAAATTATTCAGAGACCCAGAAAGAGATCACATTAAAGATAGATTCGGAAGGAACCCTTTCGAAATGGAGAGACTGGAGATGGCAGCTCAGCCATACGATAAGAGACCTCGATACGTTCGAAAAGATCACGGGGATCTCGTTTCCGGACGAAAAATACGACGAACTTAAAGAGACGCTGGAAAAATTTCCGCTGGCGATAACACCTTATTACCTTTCGCTGATCGAGACGGAGGACTATGAAAACGATCCGATATTCATGCAGTCCTTCCCTTCGGTGCATGAACTAGACGTAATCGGGGAAGACCTTGCCGACCCCCTCGACGAGGATCGCGACAGCCCGGTTGAAGGGATTACGCACAGGTACCCCGACAGGGTGCTCTTCCTCGTCAGCAACAAATGCGCAATGTACTGCCGGCACTGCACACGAAAGAGAAAAGTCGGAGACATAGAGTACATCCCTGATAAGGACCAGATCAGCAAAGGGATCGATTACATCAGCAACAACCCGCAGGTGAGGGATGTTCTCCTGTCCGGCGGAGACCCTCTCCTTCTCGACGACTCGTACCTCGAATGGATACTATCGGAGCTTACGGAAATCCCCCACGTGGAGATCGTCCGTATCGGCAGCCGCCTGCCCGCCGTTCTCCCGTACAGGATCGACGAAAACCTCGTCGAGATGCTCAAACAGTACCATCCCATATGGATCAACACGCAGTTCAACCACCCGAGAGAGATCACGAGCTCGTCCACCGAAGCGTTAAGAAAGCTCGCAGACGGCGGAGTCCCGCTTGGAAACCAGTCCGTCCTCCTCGCGGGCGTAAACGACTGCCCGAGGATCATGAAGACGCTCGTGCAGAAACTCGTCATGAACAGGGTTCGGCCCTACTACATGTACCAGTGCGACCTCTCCGAAGGGCTCTCGCATTTCAGGACGCCCGTCGGCAAAGGCATAGAGATCATCGAAAGCCTGAGAGGGCATACATCCGGACTCGCCGTTCCGACCTATGTAATCGATGCCCCCGGAGGGGGAGGAAAGATCCCGCTTATGCCCAACTACCTCATCTCGTGGTCCACGAACAAGGTCGTTCTCAGGAACTACGAAGGAGTGATCTGCACCTACAAAGAGCCCGACAACTACGAGTCCGTCTTCTGCAACAGGAAGTGCGATGACTGCACCCTCCAGCTGAAACTCGACAATGCCGACGAGTCGAAGTCCATCGGGATCGAAAAACTCTTGTGCGACTATGACGATACGATCGCCCTGTATCCCGAGAACAACGAGAGGATGGAGAGAAGAGATGAAAAATGACGTTGTTTGCACTATCGGGAATTCGGTAATCCAGCACGGGAAATTAAACGACAGGGTATATCTCATGAAACTCTCACCCGATGATATCCCGGTGATAGTTGCGGAGATGATAGACGGCATTGCGGAAAAATACGGATACTCGAAGTCGTTTGCAAAAGTTCACGGGGATGCCGCAGATATATTCGCAGAAAACGGCTATAAGACCGAAGCCGTCGTCCCGGGATTTTTCAGCGGCAAAAGCGACGGGTACTTCATCTCGAAATATTACCGTCCCGAAAGAGGAGAGATCGAGGAATCCTGCAAAGATGAGATCGAAAGAATACTCGGGGATACGGAAAAGATCCGTGACACGGGAACCCCGGATAAAGACAGAAAAGATCCCGGAATAAGAATAGCCGGGGAAGAGGATGCAGATGCACTCGCCGAATTATACGGCCGGGTCTTCGAGAGCTATCCTTTCCCGATCCATGATCCGGGCTACATCCGGGAGACGATGAACGAGAACATCAGCTATTTCGGCATATGGGAGGACGATATGCTTCTTGCGGCCTCATCGTGCGAGACCGACATCTCCGGCCAAAACGTAGAGATGACGGACTTCGCGGTTTCCCCTGAATGCCGGGGCAAAGGATATGCGGGTCTTCTTCTCGATGCGATGGAGAATGAGATGAAAAAAGACGGGTTCATCACATCCTATACAATTGCAAGAGCGGCACACGAACCGGTGAACCGTCTCTTCGCCCGATCCGGCTACAGCTACTGCGGGACTCTGAAGAACAATACCAATATCTGCGGATCGTTCGAATCGATGAACGTCTGGTACAAAAAAATAGATTGATTTCAGGATGAGCCTGTCTCATCTCTCCAGTAGGGATTTACGAGCGAGAGAAGAACGGTTTTGTCGTTATCATTGTTCCTGAATTCCCGGGAGACACCTTTCGGGATCAGTACTGCCTGTCCCTTTCTCACCGTATATTTATTGTCCCCGGACGAGACCTCTATCTCTCCTTCAAGGACGTAATCGAGTTCGTCCGATCCTGTAAGGACTTCGGGCGGAATCGATGCACCCGGTGAGAATTCGGCGATGGCGATACTGTATTCGGTTGAAACCGCATCGGCAGGCAGTGTCATTACTCCGCGGTTCACGACCGCATGAATATTGACTCCGTCAGACGGGTTCCATTCCTCGTTCTCCTCCGGGTTCGAGATGAAGATCTCCGGGTGGCTCTTATACGATATGTTCCCGGCATCTCCGTCGACCGGGATGTCGTTTTCGTACTTATAATACGGTTGAACAATAGTCAGGTAAACGAGATTGGTGTCGCCCGCGTTCATAAACGACTGGACCGATCCTGCGGGTATCAGGACCGCCCGGCCGGACGAGAGTTCACACTCCTGGCCGTCGATTGTAATCACGCCCCCACCCGAGATAACGTAAATTACCTCATCCGAACCGAGAAGATAATGGAGTGGAGTACCGTTCCCCGGGGGGATAACGACATAGCCGATACTGATATCGGTCTCCTCCGGAATGTTCATCTTTTCAAGAACCGCGGGGGAGAAAAACTCAACCAGGCTTCCTTCGCCGCCGAAGAGAGAAATTCCTTCGAGATCGTTCTGGTCGATTATGTATAGGGTTCCGTTCTGCCCGGAGCCTGCCGGGGTTCCGCCGGAATCCCCTGTCCCCGTGCATCCCGCAATTATGAAAGAAAAACAGGCAATCGCAACTACTGCAAAAATTACCGGATACGAATTCATCAGGAGTAATTATCTCTTTTTTTTGATTTTATTGATGTCGATGTGAAGAGTGCAGGATCTCTCCGTTTTTTATATTGTCTTTCAAACGTGTAGACGATTGTCAGACAAAACTTATAATATATCGGGTTAATTTTCTTTTCGTGGGCTATATAAAAAACAATCTTAAAGTGCCGGGTGCAGGCGCCGGGACTCCCCCGGAATAAACAATTTTGCTCGTAATATGGAAAGGAGTTCTTGAAATGGATAATAAAAATAAAAAACATTTTGTGTTGATTTTGCTGGTCGCACTTCTTCTGTCCGCCACCATTGCAGCGGGATGTACCGGGAATTCAGGGAATGATCCGGGACCGTCCCATACTGCCGGAACGACAACGAACCAGCAACAGGAAGAGACACCGGACAATCAGGTACCTGAAAGTGTCACTACAGCACCCGGTCAAAAATTTTCGGACCCTGTCAAACTCCCGGGTCCAACAACGAGAAGCAATGCAATAAGGCCGAAATATGATTCCGAAACCGAAGAAAAAATTATCGATGAAGCAAAATCCGAGATCCTGCGGGTTTTTCCCGGAGCTGTTTCAGCATCGCTAAATAATTATCACTGGGATTCGAATCGCGTCGGTACATTATTTTTACCTGTAATCGTCTTCGATGGTGTGATTGTAGATAAAGATCAGGCCGGCGACATAAGTGAGATCACCTATGATCCTGAAAACAAGCGGATTGTTTATTGGGGATATGACAATGACGCGCCTGTCCGGGATACAAGCGGAGGCGAAATTATACGGCATGAGGATATCGATATCGAAGAGGACATAATCCCGTTATTTAAAAGAATCATCGGGGAAGAAGAGTATGAAAAAAACAAAGACAATTACTTCATATATACAGCTGACAGCCCGAATGATTACCTGACTACAATTGCATATATCTCTGAATCCTATAAAGGGATTCAATCGTACATGGGCAGGGCCCAGATCTTTTTGAACAGGGCAAACGGGGAGATATATATGTATGGAGACGATTTTAACGATAAGGATTTCTATAACGAAGCAGTGACATTATCTACTGTTCCCGGAATATCTCTTGACGAGGCAAAATCAATTTTAGAAACGAAACTGGATGAAGCTTACCCGGACGACCCCCAGGAAGTGCAGTATAAAGAGGCTGAAAATACAAACTGCTTGAAATGGCTCGATGCGGAAGCTTATATGGACATCGAAAACGGCTATCTGTTAAGCCCAATACCGCTTGCATGGTGGATTTCGTATACTTCTAAAGGATCACGAGCTGAAACGGACAGATATTTGGGGGCGGCTGTCGATGCAAACACCGGTGAAATACTGTCCATGAGTGATCCCAGATTTGTTATTCATGGCAAAAATTACGGCTGATACTGAAGACGTATAATATATCGAACCAAATTTCTTTTCGTGGGCTATATGAAAAATCACCTTAAAGTGCCGGGTGCAGGCGCCGGGACTCCCCCGGAATAAACAATTTTGCTCGTAATATGGAAAGGAGTTCTTGAAATGGATAATAAAAAACATTTTGTGTTAATTATGGTGATCGCACTTCTTCTGTCCGCCACCATTGCAGCGGGGTGTACCGGGAATTCAGGGAATGATCCGGGACAGTCCCCTACTGCCGGAGCGACAACGAACCAGCAACAGGAAGAAACACCGGACAATCAGGTGCCTGAAAGTGTCACTACAGCACCCGGTCAAAAATTTTCGGACCCTGTCAAACTGCCGGGATCAATAACAGAAAGCACTGCAATAAGGCCGAAATATGATTCCGAAACCGAGGAAAAAATTATCGATGAAGCAAAATCCGAGATATTACGAGTTTTTCCCGGAGCTGATCCCTCGTCACTCAACAGATATGGCTGGGACACTAAACTGGCGGGGTCATTCTTCGTCCCTGTAATCACCTTTGTAAATGTGATCCCGGATACGAAAGAGCCTGAAAATATTCTCGGAGAAGTTGCCTATGACCCGGACAAAGGGAGAATTGTTACCTGGTATTACACTTATGATTCACCTATAAACAATAAAAACGGGGATGAAATAATCTCTCATGAATCCGTCGATATAGAAAGAGACATCGTCCCTGTCTTCAGGAAGATGATCGGCGATGAGGAATACGGGAAAAACAGGGATAATTATTCCATCTACCTGGTAGACTCTGTTAATTTTCCCCTGACGACATGTGCATATATACATGAATCTTATAATGGCGTCAGGTCGGACATGGGTTATACCCAGATCTATTTTAACAGGGCAAACGGAGAGATTACGACATATGGGGACGTTTTTAACAAGAAAGAATTCCTAAACGAATCTACGACATCATCGCCGGTCCCGGAAATATCTCTTGAGGAGGCAGAATCGATCCTCGAAGCAAAAATTAACGAACTATATTCGGACGATCCGCAGGAGATAGAGTACTGCGAATATCATAGCGGTGCTGCGGCAGTAGGGTTAACAAACGGTTTGTTCTGGCTTGACCGGAGTATATACATGGATATAGAAGACGATCAATTATTGAGTCCGATATCCCTGGGATGGAGGATCACATTCAAAACGAAAGAATCACGAAGTATGGGGGGCCCTCTCAATGGTGCCCGATATACATATATCGATGCTCACACAGGAGAAATCGTGTACCTGCGTAATGATCGTATCGATATAATCAGAAATGATAACCAATACTGAAAGGAAAAAAAGTTCGTATGCGAATAAAAAAAAGGTGCTTGCTTCCATGTGGGGTTATATTCTCTTCCTGGTTGCATACCCTATTGTCTTTTTCGGGATAGCATACGTGAAGTTCATGAGGATGGATCTCCGGTGACTGCGATATGAAAATCAAAACCGAAGAGAAAACACGAGCCGTTCACAGAAAAGGAGAATCCACCTGGACTCCCCTTAATCTGTTGCTAATCCTGCAGAAAACCGCAACTGAAACAGTCGTTCCAGGCACTGTTTCATGAAAACCCCTGAAAGGGACATGTGCAGCCTGCAAAATCATCCGGATTTACCTGGCCCAAAACTGAACAAGGCTAAAATATTTCTGGGCTTCAAAAGGTATAATATTTCCGATCGATACCTAATCATATTTTTTTGAAGGTCTGCAATACGCACGAGGCAGATCTTCGGGTCGTCTTTTCCCTTTCGCCGTCACTTGATCTTTTTCAGGCATTTTTTTCATATGTTCTGCGTGTAGCAACAATGAAGGTAGATCCGGGTATTTTTCATTTCACTAAAAGGGATTTTTCTCAAACGTGTAGACGATCGTTCAACAAGACGTATAATATATCGAACTAAATTTTCTTTCGTGGGCAGTGGGGGGTACGATATTCCTTCACTGGGGACAGAAAAAATCACTGCCGGACACAGGTTCACTGTTGTTCTGGAGTAAACTGCCCTGCCTTAACAGGCCCCTCTGGAAGGGGTTAACACAACCCTGTAAGAAACCGCAAATGAAACAGTCGTTCCAGGCACTTTTTCATGAAAAATCCAATCGCGATTTCAAAAGACCGGGTTCTCCAAAAATTGCCCGTGATAACTGCATCAGTCATTCGGATTGACCAGACAGGAACCCCTTCAAAAAAAGCGTGAACAAACGGGATGTTTCATCTCCAGACAGTCGGCAGCAAACTATTGGCTCAGCAAAAGAGGAAGCAAACATCCACAAACTCACGCTTAACAGGGAAATCAGAGACGATTTTCCTCTCCAAAAAACTGAAACAAAGGTGAAATTAGAAATGAAAACATTCAATTTCAGAAAACTCGGCATCATCTCCGTGATGATGCTTGTCGGTGCAATGGTCCTAGTTGGATCTGCGAGCGCTTCTACTGGCGATTGGAGTTACGCGACTGGCACTGGCTATAAGGTAGGAGCTTACGGTGAGTACTCAAACTCTATTTATGGATTTATCTATGGAGGTTCAGCTGAAAGCACAGCAGGCTCTAAAGAACTAAAGGTAAATGCTAAAGTGTATAATACAGATGCTTCATCTAACCCGACATTGACAGATAGTGGATTCGGTACAATAATATCGACTACTGTGGCTTACTATAGCCATGATAAGACAGTTGATCTTCACGATTATAATCCATACACAGTGAATTATGGTAAGGTGGGTTCCGGCTATCATTCTGTAACTGATCATCCAGACCCATAATTGGATTATCCGAATGGATAAACCAATTTTTTGTGATAAGCGGAGTATAAAAGATGGATTCTAAAAAAAAGGTCATTGCGACAATTATTATAGGTATAACACTTGCAGCAATCATATTTTCAGGATGTACAGATAAAACAGCCGGTATAGAAGGAACAGACATCGTGACAAAACAGCCTGAAGAAACCGCCGTAAATCATGAAACTGAAAATACAACCATAACATCCGGTGAAAAATTATCCGAACCTGTTCAACTGCCGGGAACTTCAATAACAGAAAGAACACCGGTAACACCAAAGTATGATTCTGAAACAAAAGAACAACTCGTAAAAGAAGCCAAAAATGAAATCCTTCAGATTTTTCCCAATGCATATTCCTCGTCGCTCAATAATTATCACTGGGACTCGAGCCGTTCAGGATCATTCACCGTATCAGTAATCACCTTTGAAGGTGTGATTACAGATACAGACGAGCCTAGTAATATTTGTGAAATAGACTATGATCCTGAAAAAGGGCGTATTGTCTATTGGGAATATGATCATGAAGCTCCAATCCGGGATACAAGCGGAGACGAAATAATAAGTCACGAAGATGTCGACATAGAAGAGGATATAATTCCGATCTTTAAAAGAATGGTAGGGGAAGAAGAATACGAGAAAAACAATGGCAGTTACTATATATACACGGCGGACAGCAGTAACGATCCAATAACAACAATTGCAATCATACGTGAATCCTTCAAAGGGATTAGATCGTACATGGGCAAGGCACAGATCTACATTAACAGAGCAAACGGTGAGGGGTATGTATATGGAGAAAATTTCAATGATGAAGAGTTCTTTGAAAAGTCTGTGACATTATCATCGATTCCTGAAATATCACTTGATGAGGCAAAATCAATTCTCGAAGCAAAACTGGACGAAGTATACTCCGATAATCCGCAGGAAGTTCAGTATGATCCGGACGAAGAGAATACAAACTGTCTGTTATGGCTTGATGCTAGTGCTTATATGAACATCGAAGACGGCTACCTGTTAAGCCCCATACCGCTTGCATGGGGGATCTCATATTCTACAAAAGAATCACGGGCTGAAAGTGATCATTATGCGTTTGCAGCTATTGATGCAAACACCGGTGAAATACTCTCCATGCATAATAGCAAAATTGATATTCACGGTAAAAATTACGATTGAAATAAAAAACGCCAATATGGAAAAAAACCTTCACAAATAAAAGAGAGAGATTTCTATACTTCCAAGGATTCTATCTCTTTTTTGCAGGATTGAAATAATGTGTAGAAGATCGTTCAATAAGACGTTTAAAGAATCATCTGTAATTTTTACTAGTAATCATATGAAAAAACATCCTTCAATGAAGGGATATTTCAGATAACCGGAATCCGGGCAAATTAATAAAATCAACCTTTGCCACATAAATCACTTATTGAATAGTTCAGAAAATGTTAGCTCACCACACAAGAGAACCCTAAACGATCAAATTAAATCGTAAATGGGGGTAAAAATGATATTTACAAAAAACCTCACCAAAGAATACAACGGAAAAAACGCGGTCGACAACCTCAACCTCGAAGTCGGAGACGGAGAAGTCTTCGGGTTCCTCGGCCCCAACGGGGCAGGAAAAAGCACGACCATCCTGATGCTCACCGGGATGATCGAACCTACATCCGGGACATGCACAATCGAAGGAGTAAACGTCGCACTAAATCCGCTCAAGGGAAAAGAGATCCTCGGGTACCTCCCGGAGGATGTCGGGTTCTACAGGAATCTCACCGGGTACGAGAACCTCGACTACCTCGGAAAATTCTACCCCATAGAAAAAAGCGAGAGGGAAGATCGGATCGAGAGACTCTTAAAAAGCGTCAGGCTCAACAGCGTCACACAGAAAGTCGGCGAGTACTCGAGGGGAATGAACCAGAGACTCGGGCTCGCCCTTGCACTTTTAAACGACCCGAAGGTCGTGATCCTTGACGAACCGACCGCAAACCTGGACCCGGAAGGAGTACTCAGGTACAGGGAGATCATAAAAGAGCTTGAAAAAGAAGGCAAAACAGTCCTCATATGCTCCCATATCCTCTCCGAAGTCCGGGCGGTCTGCACGACACTCGGCATAATATCCCAGGGAAGACTCGTTGCAAAAGGGTCCGTCGAAGAGGTCGAAGACGAACTCATCAGGCAGAGCGGAACGAGGCAGAAGATCGTTGTCAAATCCATAAACCCGGAACTTTACGAAGAGATCGAATCGATCAAAAACCCCGACATCCTTGAAATAGAAAGGACAAAGGACGGGATCGAGATCTCCGTCGAAAGTGACATCAGGCCACTTCTTGCAGAAAAACTGAAAGATCACTGCTCCGGTATAACCGAGATGTACCTCGACCGCCCCGGACTTGAAGATTTATTCCTCAAGGTTTACAGGAGGGAATAGAGATTGGATCTTGCAAGACTTGCAATAATTTCGCAAAAAGAATTCTCCGATCATATCAGGAGCAGAAGGCTCATATTCATCCTGATAATATTCTGCCTTATCCTGGGCATTAAAGCGGCAAACGGTGTAGCAGATTACAACGAATCGCTTGAAGCATATAAGTCAGGAACAGGCTCTCTGGTGATCTTCCTTCCTTCAGCAGTGGAGGTCTTTTCTGAGATCGTAAATGCGATTGGCTCAGAAGGATTTGGTTTAATAGTGGGCCTGGCACTTGGCTTCGATCTTCTATCAGGGGAAAAGGAAGGCAGAACATTAAAGACCATACTATCCCGGCCAATTTATCGTGACGAACTCATAAACGGGAAGGCCATCGGCGGAATTGCAGCTCTTATTTTAATCTCGGCCACAGGATTTTTTATAGTCCTCGCGGTTATGCTCGTGCTTGGAATTGTGCCGGATTTTGATGAATTGTTTGGGATAGGGATTCTCTGGATTCTGACGCTCCTGTTTATGATAACGGCATTTTCACTTGCACTGATGACCTCGGTCATCACAAAAACCAGCAGTAATTCCCTGATCCTTTCGCTTGCCATCATCTTCCTGATATTATTCGTCCTGCCTTTGGGAGTGAACAATATTGCAACAGAATTATTAATCGGCCAACCACCGTTGCCTTCATCTGATTCATTTAGCTCTGGCATGTATGAATATCAGGAAAAACAGA
Source organism: Methanolacinia paynteri (assembly GCF_000784355.1). Taxonomy (NCBI): domain Archaea; kingdom Methanobacteriati; phylum Methanobacteriota; class Methanomicrobia; order Methanomicrobiales; family Methanomicrobiaceae; genus Methanolacinia; species Methanolacinia paynteri. Next base: position 19,364 of record NZ_AXDV01000005.1, read on the forward strand.
AAGAATACTACGATGAAAAAAATGCCATTATCGACCTGTCTACATCAATATCCATAAAAGAGGTATACGAAGATATTACACTCCCTATTGTTGCACCGTCCTCTTATCAGATAAGTATGAATTTGAGAAATTCAAACGATCCCTTCAGCTCTGCCACGTCTGAAAAACCAGGCGTGTGGTCACTTGTCAGCGATCAATTTGGAAAACTCATCATATTCATAATGTGGCCTGTTATCTTCTTCGGAATTGCCTATGTCAGGTTCATGAGGTTGGATCTGAGATAACGCAGGGGGGAATTATCAAAATGGATTTTAGCAGAATTAAACTGATTGCAATAAAAGAAGCACAGGATCATATCACGAGTCTTCGTTTTCTCGGGCTGTTGTTCCTCCTGATTGCATTATGTACAATTCAGGTTTTATCGGAAATAGAGAATTATTATTACTTAATTGAATATTATAGCAATGCACCTTTTCTTGCCGCAGATCGAATATATGTTCTTTCAGATCTGCCTTATTCGATCAATATCTTTACAGGGATAAGCAATTCCATAGATATCGGGGTGTACGGACCAATTATTGCGATTGCACTAGGCTTCGATCTTATAACAAAAGAAAGGGAAGCAGGCACATTAAAAACTATGCTGTCGGTTCCCGTATACAGGGACGAGGTCATAAACGGAAAAGTGCTCGGGGGTATTATCGTAATAATAATCGCTGTAACTGTTCTTTTTGCTCTTGAATTTGCACTCCTTTTATTAAGCTCGATTGTCCCCGGAATAAGTGAGTTGGGTTATTTTTTTGCATTCTGGGTGATTACAATCCTGTATTTGTCCGGGATTTTCATAATGTCCGTAATGATCTCGACTGTTTCAAAGTCAAGCGGAATGTCGCTTATTTTTTCAGTTCTCACATTTCTGGTCCTGATAAACCTGATATTTACGATCGGGAACTTTACTTCAGATTACGTCCTTTCCGATCCTATTGGCGAATATAAAAATCCTGATGAGAATGATCACGACTTATATGAAATGTCGGTGGTTTACAATGAAAACAAGGAGACTATCCACCGTATTGCTTCTTATCTCTCCTTCAGGATGAATTATTATGAGATATCAAGTGTTTTATTAAGACCGCAAGAGCTGTTGGAATTTGAGGATGTGGAAAGTTACGACAGAACTCTGCCCCCTGTGGGAGAAGTGCTTGCTTCCATGTGGGGTTATATTCTCTTCCTGGTTGCATACCCTATTGTCTTTTTCGGAATAGCATACGTGAAATTCATGAGGATGGATCTCAGGTGACTGCGATATGAAGAATCAAATTCAAAATGCAACAGAGTAGCCATTCACAGAAAAAATGAATCACCCGGGAGTGATTCACCTCAGCCTTTTTTTAAAGTTTGCAATACGCACAAGTTAGATCTGCAGATCGTTTTTCCGCCCGCCCGGTCCGTCAACGAAGAAATATTCGTATCGGCTTATCGGGGAGAATTCACAGTCGATAAGAAAACGAAATGATAAAACCTGCACATGTAACAAATAGTTACATAGAATCCGCCGGCATGTAACAGATCGTAACAGTTATTGATTCTCCCCGCTACAATATGTAACATGTCGAAGGTAATCCGGATAGACGAGGATTCGATAGAGATTGCGATGAAATACGGAAAGTCGATAAGCGAGGGGATCAGGACGATGGACAAGATGATTCACAACAGCAGCAGGAATACGATCGACGCCGAGGACATCAGGAGAGTAGTAAGGGAAGAGCTTGAATCCTTCGGGAGATACTGAGTTTGAGCCACGAATTAAAAATCTCGATCGGTCCCTCCCACTTCCGCTACAGAATCTGCGAGCGGATGAAAGAGATCGGAAACTCCGTATACTATCACGAGATCCTCGGGAACCCGGAAATCGTCCTGTTCCATATAAAATATAAAGGCAAAAATCCCGAAAGAAGGATCATGGAGATCATAAAAGAGGCTTCCCCGGGATTTTTCTATCTCCCGTACGTGATAAACGGTTACGTGAAACAAACACCGGATAAAAGATACGGACTATCGCTTCAGGTGCAGGCGTCCGGGGAGATCTGCGAACTGTGCACGGAACTGGAAAGACTTCTCATTTCGGAAAAATTCGAATTCAGGAGTATGATGACCGGCAGCAACATACTCTATATCCCGGTGATCGAATACTCCGGCATAATAGATGCCGAAATTATCCACAGGCATGCATCGCAAAAAAACAACGGCATCGTCACCCGGCTCCTGTCACGGGCAGGGAAAACCCCGCAGTACAGGATCAGGGACTTCATCCTGCCTGCGGAGAGCATTCACATCGAACTCTCGGACGAAAACGGTCTCCGGAAGACCTACGATCTCGTCAGGAAAAGATGGTCCGACAAAAATCCGACGGGCAGCAGGTCGGGAGACGGCTTCGAAGGATTCCGGAGACTGAGAAATTACGAATCCGGCGAGACGGCATTTTCAGAAAAAGACGAGATCTATCTTCTCTCAGATCTCCACCTGGGCCACAGCGACATAATCTGGGGCGCCGCACGCCCATATCCGCCCGGCGATTGGAAACGAATGGACAAAGTGCTCATCAATAACTGGAACAACATCATCAAACCTTCCGATACGGTATATTATCTCGGCGACCTCACCTACAATCTCGACCGCAGAACCTGCGATTACTACCTCTCCAAACTCAACGGGAATATCGAATTTATAAAGGGAAACCATGACGGATCTATGGAAGGTCTGCCGGAGCAGATGACGATAAGTTATTCCGGGCGGGATTTTCTGCTTGTCCACGACCCCAAGTCCAGGCCCGAAGGTTATCACGGGTGGACGATCCACGGGCATGTCCACAACAGCAGGATTTCGGATTATCCTTTCATCGATTTTACGAACAAAACCATAAATGTCTGCTGCGAACTGACCGGTTATCACCCGATTAAACTCGGGGAGATTAGTGGTTTGATTGATTTGTATGAAAAAGGGGAGATCAGTGCAGAAAGTTTTTTGCTGTACGAGGATTTTTTGAAAATTTGTAAGGGCATTAGCCCCTGACGGGGCAGCCCTATGCTCAGTTCGCTACGCGAACTTTCGCAATCGTGATAACCCGGCCTGGACGCTACCCAGCCGGGTAGCCTCGGCCGGGAGAGAGATCTGTCGTAAACGTAAAGTAAGTTAAAAAAACATCAGGAGATCATCCGAGATTATCAGATAATAAAGATTTCGCGGAGCGGGAGGGATGCTCGTCCATCCCGACTGCGACTTATCGCCATGAAGGGGAGGGTCACAGGGAGGGGGAATCTTCCCCCTCCCTGTATTATTTAGATTTAGAAATCCTTTTTTTGGAAATTTATAGAGGCAAAACCCCCCAAATTAAAAAAACGCTGTATATAAATTAATTAAAAAAAACTGTTGTGTGTATCATATTAAACCAGCCTCCTTCATGTCTTTAGATACCTCAACCAACTTCTCCAACTTCCTGTTCGCATCGGATAACTCAGGTATTGCCTTGCTCAAAGGCCATCTAAGCAACTTAAAAGTGTTTTCCTCAAAATCAGATTCGTGCTTTACAATATCATCATTAACTTCCAGGATCTGCTCCATAGCCCTTTTAAATTTTGCCGCCGTTTTTTCAATATCCAGTTTTTCAGTGCTAATATCCAGTCCCATTGTCCATCAATCCATTCAGTTATTTTTCTAATTGTCCGGGATACTCCATAAATATTGGCGACTTTGATCCGGGAAATCCTTCAACCTGAAAATTTCATAAAATGAACCGGTTACCAAATTTCGTTTTGGGAATAAAAAACGACATTCATCACATAAATCCCTTATTAAGAAATTTGAAAATCATTAATTCATCCAATATTCCGGACAGGTGATTTAATGAAAAAGCATTATCAGAAGATTCCGCTTTGTATACTGGCTGCATGTATGATTTTCGTGATTCTGACAGCAGGATGTACATATAACGGCCCAAACCCACTGGAGAGCACCCCGGCCACACCGACGAATTCCGTAACAGCAGAAACTACGCAGTCAGTTCAGTCAGGAAGCACACAACCCGCAGTCTCGTGGAAGGACTTCTATCCCGATCATACCGAACAGGAAAAATCTCAATTAATCGAAGAAGCGAAAGGCGAGGTCATGAGTACTTTCCCGGACCTGGACAAATCAACGCTGAACGGGAACTGGGTTGAGCACTCAAGAATTACCGACGACGGTCTGGAAGAGATCGGCCGACCGTATATTAAATTCGAAGGTATCAAATCCACCTCTGATGACGAAAAATATGCAGTTTTCGTCGACCCGGAATCAATGAAGATAATATATTATACTCCGTATAGCGGCAGCCACACCGAACCTGTAATCTCTTTCAATGAGGCAAAGGAAAAAGCGATCGATTTCATAAGAGAGACACAGGGTGACGACTCAATAGCTGATGATCCCGACACGTACATATATACTGTAAACTGCTACGAAAGAGATGAATTCGGCCTGCCTGTTGCTCTTGTTAATATCTATAAAAAAAGTAATGGAATAACATATACAGACAATTACGTCATGGCCGAATATGATATGAATAAAGACAATATTGAAAGATACCACGACAATTTAGCAAATTCAGAACTTCTTTCAGGACTTACAACACTTTCGGCACAACCCGAGATCAGCTTTGACGAAGCAGTGAATCTGGTAGAGGATAAAATCGCTGAAAAATATAACCTTGATGAGATAGGTGTAGAATACTCCGAAGTTACTCCATATGACAGCTATCTGTTATGGTGGGATGACGACAATATCGTTTACGCTGACGATCCCGACCCGGTTCCACTGGTATGGTATGCGGGAATTAGTGATGAGAACAGTCGCGAAGAGTCCCAGGAAACCGGTTTGCCTGCCAGATGTGGTGCATTTATAGTCGATGCACATACCGGGGAGATCTACAGGCTCGTATACGGAGATATAAAAATCAAAACTTACGGTTATATGGGGTAAAAATCCTCCTCTGTCTCCATTTTAACGTGCGGGAGATAGATCAACAGGACGTTAGAATAATCATCCGTAATTTTCAGATAACAAAGGAATTCACGGAGTGGTGAAGAGGGCATAAGCCCCTGCCGGGGAATAAAAAACGACATTCATCACATAAATCCCTTATTAAGAAATTTGAAAATCATTAGTTCATCCCACATTCCGGACAGGTGATTTAATGAAAAAGCATTATCAGAAGATTCCGTTTTGTATACTGGCTGCATGTATGTTTTTCGTTATTCTGACATCAGGATGTACATATAACGGTCCAAACCCACTGGAGAACACCCCGGCCACACCGACGAATTCCGTAACAGCAGAAACTACGCAGTCAGTTCAGTCAGGAAGCACACAACCGACAGTATCATGGAAAGACTTCTATCCCGATCATACCGAACAGGAAAAATCTCAATTGATCGAAAAGGCAAAAGACGAGATTCTGAGAGTCTTCCCTACGGTGGATAGATCAACGCTCAACGGAGAGTGGGTTGAGCATGCAAGAACCAACGGCGCAGGTACAGAAATGATAGGTAGTCCGTATATCGATTTTGAAAATTTGGAATTTTCATCAGGAGAAAACAGGGAATTTGTAATAGAAGTAGATCCCGAATCAATGAAGGTAATATATTACTCTCCGTATAAAGGCACTTATTCTTCGGCTAAAATTACCTATGGTGAGGGAAAAGAAAAGGCAGTCGAGTTCATAAAAAAAGCACAGGGAGGAGATTCGATTGCTGATGATCCTGATGCCTACACTGTTATGAAGAATGAATATGCATCAGGTGGGAGACCTATGGCATCTGTTTCATATTATAAAAAATTTAATGGAGTTCCATATGAATCTAACAGAGTTTCGGCAGAATATGATCTGAGCCGTGACAAGGTAGAGAGATATTTCGATTATACAGCAAATCCAGGACTCCTATCAGGATTAACTACGTTATCACCCGAACCTGATATTACTCTTGAAGAAGCAAAACAGATCTTTGAAAATAAAATTTCTGGAAAATATGATCTTGATGAGTTAGAATTAGAATACTCTGAAACTAGTTCGTTTGACACCTATCTCTTATGGTGGGATGACGACAATATTGTTTATGCCGACGATCCCAACCCGATACCTCTGGTATGGTTTATTACATGTAGCGATAAGGATAGTCGCGAAGAATATGAAGAAACAGGTGTTTCCCCAGAATCTGGGGCATTTATAATCGATGCACATACCGGAGAGATCTACTGGCTTAAATATGGAGAAATATCTATCAAAAAATATTTATCCTAAATTATGGTTATACAAGTTAAGAATCCTCCTCATTCCTTTTTTAATATGTAGACGATCGTTCAATAAGACGTTTTTAGGATCAGTCGGAAATCTTTCATGATAAATTAAATCGATCAGGTTCAAATTCCAAAATGGTGGTTTTATGAAAAAAATACTAAATGAATTTTCAATTATTTTGGTCGCTGTGGTTATAGTGTTCACAATTTTCGCTTCGGGTTGCACAGTTAATAATTCAAACCAGCATGAAGTTACTCCTTCTCCAGGCATTACTTCTTCAGCAACTGAAATTCCGCAAACGGCACAATCAGGGATCACTAAACCTTCGGCCAACTGGAAGGATTTCTATCCAGAATATAACGAGTACGACGGCCAGACCAGACAGGAATTGATCGAAGAGGCAAAAGACGAGATTATGAGACTGTTCCCAAACGTTGACAGGTCAACTCTGAACGGTCAATGGCAGGAACACGTTTACACATACACGAGTATTGCATACGGTTACCCGGTCATCGTTTTTGAAAATGCAGACTTCACATCTGATAATTTCATGGCTTTACAGGAGGAGATGTCAAACGGAGATTCATCAAGGATTCAGAGAAATCTGGTGAGAATTGTTTATGATCCCAAATCAGAAAAAGTTCTTGATTTCGGCTCTTATGGCTATAGTACGCCTCCGGCAAGCGCAGAGAGACGAGTAACTTCTGAAGAGGCAAAAGAGAAATGTTTAAACTTAATCAAAAAAGTAAAAGGAGAAGATTTTGTTAACAACGAAATGAACGATTATTCAATTATCTTTACAGATCTAGAAGCAGAAGATAATCAAGGAGAAGTAATCGTTGAGTTAGAAGGTTATCCATATGAAAATGTCCCGTATCTCAACGGTGGAATATTCGTTGATTATAATTTAGTCCTTGATGAAGTTCTTGGTTATTCAGATTGCACCTATGATCCGGAACTTCTGGCAGCGCTGACTACACTATCCCCAGACCCGGAAATTAAAACGCTTGAAGAGGCAAAGGGAATATTCGAAGCGAAAGTCGCGGAGAGGTACCCGGGAGAGGTAGATATTGATTACAGAACAGATGAAGGTTTTACAACAAACGCACTCGTATGGGATAATATTCCAAAGAATATTTTTTCAGACAATCCCGAGCCTTTCAAACTGGTATGGTATCTTGTATTTAATTCAGGTAATGCCAGAAGGGAGGCGGTAATCGATGCTCACACGGGAGAGATCACATACCTCAGGTACAAGGATATCGATATCGATACCTATGACTGAAAATCAAAATTGATTCTCACTTTTTTTAATAATCTAAATTTTTTCCAGGCAGTGATATGTAGACGATCGTTCAATAAGACGTTTAAATAATTATATGCAATTTTTCACCGGGATAAGAAGTAATAATCTTTTTTCAATGGAGTGATGTCTCAGATAAAATGAATTCAGGCAAAATGAAAGTTCAACATTTCCCACATAAATCGCATATAAATGAAGTCAAAGATTGTTTGATCACATAAAGCAACCCTTTACAATAAAATCCGATTGCATACGGGGGTAAAAAATGATAAAAACCGAAAACCTCACCAAGGAATATAACGGAAAAAACGCGGTCGACAACCTCAACCTCGAAGTTGGAGACGGAGAAGTCTTCGGGTTCCTCGGCCCGAACGGAGCTGGGAAGAGTACGACCATCCTGATGCTCACGGGAATGATCGAGCCCACATCCGGCACATGCACGATAGAAGGAGTAAACGTCGCAATAAACCCGCTCAAGGGAAAAGAGATCCTCGGCTACCTCCCGGAGGATGTCGGGTTTTACAGGAATCTCACCGGTTATGAAAACCTCGACTACCTCGGGAAGTTCTACCCGATAGAAAAAAGGGAGAGGGAAGATCGGATCGAGAGACTCTTAAAAAGCGTCAGGCTCAATGGGGTCACACAGAAAGTAGGCGAATATTCGAGGGGAATGAACCAGAGGCTCGGGCTCGCACTTGCACTTTTGAACGACCCGAAGGTCGTGATCCTCGACGAACCAACCGCAAACCTGGACCCGGAAGGAGTACTCAGGTACAGGGAGATCATAAAAGAGCTTGAAAAAGAAGGAAAGACAGTTCTCATCTGCTCCCATATTCTCTCCGAAGTCCGGGCGGTCTGCACGACACTCGGCATAATATCCCAGGGAAAACTCGTTGCGAAAGGATCTGTCGAAAAGGTCGAAGACGAACTCATCAGGCAGAGCGGAACGAGGCAGAAGATCGTCATCAAATCCATAAACCCGGAACTTTACGAAGAGATCGAATCGATCAAAAATCCCGACATCCTTGGGGTGGAAAGGACGAAGGACGGAATCGAGATCTCAGTCCAAACAGACATCCGGCCCCTTCTCGCAGAAAAACTGAAAGACCACTGCTCCGGTATAACCGAGATGTATCTCGACCGCCCCGGACTTGAAGACTTATTCCTGAAGGTGTACAGGAGGGAGTAGAGATTGGATCTTACAAGACTTGCGATTATCTCTCAAAAGGAGTTATCCGACCATGTAACAAGCAGGCGATTCCTCCTGATACTAACAATAACATGCCTTGTACTTGGGGTTGCGGCTGCAAACGGTGTCACGGATTACAACAATGCCCTTGAGAGGTATAAAGTCGGAGAAGAGGGTGATCCTTTCATGCCGTCAATCCTCTACGCGTTTGGAAAAATTACAGATTCGGTTGGTTTGGAAGGACTGGGGGCGATCATAGGAATTGCAATAGGTTTTGATCTCATTGCAGGAGAGCGGGAGGGAAGATCCTTAAAGACCATACTCTCACAGCCGCTATACAGGGACGAACTTATAAACGGGAAGGCCATCGGCGGAATAACCACACTCGCAATTATAACACTTGCAGGATTTTTAACCATTCTCGCCATATTCCTGGTTATAAGCATTGTTCCTTCTTTTGAAGAGGTCTTTTTAATCGGGGTGATTTGGTTTATAACTCTGCTATATATGATTTCATACTTTTCAATGGCGCTGATGTCTTCTGTTCTCGCAAAGACCAGTAGCGGAGCCATGATAATCTCACTGATCATCCTGTTCATAATGACGTATATAATTCCAGTCGGCGGAGGAGAACTCGGGACCTGTCTTCTCGGACCGGAACCTGAAGACATAGGGTATGACCATGATTCGCAACTACAGGCAAACTATGAAAGAGCGGTTTTGGATATATATGATTTTTTCAATCTCTTTTCGGCACAAAGGGTCTATAGCAGTATAACCTCCCCAATAACGGATCCATCTTATTATGCAATCTATCAGCTTGGGTTTGATAATTTAGACGAAACGGGGAATATTGAAAAACCGTCTTTATTGGGAATTATAGGTGACAAATGGATAAATATCATAGTTTTCATTATGTGGCCTGTTCTCTTCTTCGGGATAGCCTATGTGAAATTCATGCGTACGGACCTGAGGTGACGAAGAATTATGGATTTTAAACGAATCACCTTGATAGGTTACAAGGAATTCCAGGATCATATCACAAGCAGACGGTTCCTCGCCCTCTTGTTTTTGATGCTGACGATAACCGGGATCTTTGTATTCAAGGAGATAGGCAGTTATATTGAGGATTTGGAGGAATACAGCACACTCTATAGTTACTCCTTTTTTGGCCTTCCAAAACCTGTGAACATCTTCGAAGGTATAAAGTCCGGAATTGCAGGCAGCTCCATATTCGGGTCGATAATTGCTATTACACTGGGATTTGATCTTATAACGAAAGAGAGAGAGACCGGATCGATCAAGGCGATACTCTCGGTTCCTGTCTACAGGGACGAAGTCATAAACGGCAAGGCACTTGGAGGTATATTGGCAATAGCACTTGCGGTAACGATCGTCTTCGTGCTGACTCTTGGAATTATGTTGATATATAGCATTGTTCCGGATCTTAATGAACTGGGCTTCTTATTCGTTTTCTGGTTAATAACGATCCTCTATCTGTCCGGGATCTTTATAATGTCATTAATGGTCTCGTCTTTTTCGAAGACAAGCGGAATATCATTTATATACTCATTAATGCTCCTTCTCATCCTGACAAGCGTCATATATTCGACAGGAGATTTTGCAGTTGACACGATAATGGGGCAGGAGCCTTCGATAAATACGAACAATATGGGTTTATCGGATCCCAAACATTACCAGGAGGAATCCAATGCCTATTATCAAAGAAGAATAGAGCTTACAAATCTTGTATTTTACATCTCTCTCGATACAAACTACCGTAAAACTTCAATAGCCCTGACCAAGCCTAAATTGTATCTAAGAACGCAATCCGAATACAATTCTGAGAGTCCAGATCCAACACTTTCCGACATGCTGGGAAAAATCTGGGGCTACGTCCTCTTCCTTATTGCATATCCCATAGCCTTCTTCGGGATAGCCTATGTGAAATTCATGAGGATGGATTTAAGGTGATTACTATGAAAAATAAAAACAGATCAATTCACTACTTGCTGGCAATCGCAGTCATAATGCTGATTGTATCTTCGCTGCTGGTATCCGGGTGTACCGTAAACAACAGTCCGGCAGTAGCTGCCGGGCCGGATACGACCGTCCCCGAACAGACCGATCAGCAGCCCGAACAAGTCACAGACAATTATATCGGAGCCGGTGAAAGACTGGCCGAACCTGTAAAAGTCCCCGGAACCTGGATCGGGACAGATAAATCAAAAGCGATACCGGATTACGATGACGAAACCAAAGAGAAATATCTTGCCGAAGCAAAAGCTGAAATTCTCCGGGTCTTCCCTGAAACGGATGTTTCCACACTGAACAGGTATTACTGGGATGCGGAACTTGCAGGCTCGTTTTTCATTCCGGCTCTCGTTTTCAGTGACGTAATCGTGGACAAAACAGAACCTGAAAATGCCTGCGATCAAATCTATTACAGCCCGGATAAAAAACGAATTACCTGGTGGTATTATGACACAAATTCCCCGGCCAGGGGCACCAGCGGAAGCGAGATAATACGGCAGGAGGACGTCGATATGGAAAGGGATGTTCTGCCGGTCTTCAAAAATATTATCGGGAACGAGGAGTTTGAAAGAAACAGGGACAATTACTCCACATATCTTTTGGACGACGGAAATATCCACCAGACAACCGCCGCGTACATCTGTGAAGGCGGCAGCGGTGTCAAATGCTATATGGGCAATACGAGAGTCTCCTTCAGCAGGACGACCGGAAGAGTTGTGGCATACAGGGAGAATTTCAACGAGGAAGAGTTCTACAGCCAGGCGGTAAAATTGCCCACCGTCCCGAAAATATCTCTTGAGGAAGCCAAATCGATCCTCGAAGCAAAACTCGACGAACTATACCCTGACGACCCGCAGAATATTCAATATCCCGAAGGGGGCTCAGCCGATCTTTCAGGCGGCCTGTTCTGGCTCGATTCCTGTGTATACATGGATATAGAAGACGATTACCTGTTAAGCCCCGTACCATTGGCATGGGGAATCATATACATAACCAAAGAATCACAAGGCTGGGGCGGATCAGGAGAAATCTGGGCGGCAGTCGATGCAAACACCGGCGAAATAGTGAGTATGTATAACGACCGGATAAGGATCTCGGGAAAAACTTACGATTGAGGACGATTAAACTTTAAAACCGGGCATAAGCCCCTAACGGGGCAACCCTATGCTCAGTTCGCTACGCGAACCTTCGCAATTGCGATAACCCGACCTGGGCGCTACCCATCCGGGTAGCCCCGGCCGGGAGAGAGACCTGTTATAAAACGTAAAATAAGTTAATGGAGCGGGAGGGATGCTCGTCCATCCCGACCGCGACTTATCGCCACAGAGAGGCCCCGAGGTCGGGGCCGATCCGCGGGCTGCCCGGCGGCCCGCGGCGAGGGGTTGTCAACGATGCACCGGTTACATATGGATTACATATCCAAAAAGCCGGGAAATCCTATATTTCCGTAGAAAAAATCCGATCTACAGTTTCAAAAAAATATTGTTGTTGAGGAAAACCCTTCAATTACATATCATGATATTATTTTTTATCCCTGTTTCCCCGTCACATAATTGATAACATTCTCGCAGATATCCGCCGAATAATCGCCGACCCTTCTCATACTGTCAGAAATAGAAACGATGGAAATCGCTATATGTGCCTGGTAATTAATCGCCAGCTTATTGATCCCGCTGCATTTATCTTCAAAAATAAGCGAATCGTTGATAATATCGTTTGCCTCTTTGAGGTCGTGATCGAAGAACGACTTGATGCTGCTCTTGAAGATCACGATCGATTCTTCGTTCACCCTCCCGATCATATCCAGGATCTCTTCAGGCGGTTCGCATTCCCCGAGTTTGACCACGTTATGAGCAATCCTACTCGCATGATCCCCCACACGCTCGATGATCCTGCTCACGAGGAAGTAGTTCATGATCCCGTCGAGAGGCACATTCATCTTCCTTGCAAGATTGATATCGCCCAAAATAAGATTCGTCTGGCGGCCGATAAGCCAGTGAAGACGATCCACATCGTTGTCTCTCGATATAACACTCTGGGCAAGTTCGAGATCCCTGTTCTTTAAGGCCCGGACCGCATCCTCGTGCATCTTCTGCACTATAACAGACATCCTGGATATCGTGTTTTCGAGCGGCATCTCCGCCGGATTCAGGAGATCTTTAATGACGATCTCGGTCTCGGTCTCGTCCACGACCTCCTGGCCGATCGCCATATTCGTAAATTCACGGATCTTCTCCGAGGCAAAAGCAGGAAGCCTTCCGTGCGCCCAGATCCGCATCGTCGTATATCCCGCGAAATAGGCGCCGATAAGACTCCGGAGAAACAACGTCTGGTCCGTTATGGCGCTTACCTCGTAATTCCAGACCTTCTGGATCTGCTCGCCCGTCGTATTCGGCGTAATAAGAATAGTCCCGTCGTCCTGCTCGATAAGGCCGACAGGATCGTTTTTCGCGATTTTATTCCTGGTAATCCATTTCTTAGGCAAAGATACGATATACGAGGACCCACCGCTCATCTGGATCTTTCTGATATCCATGTCAGTATTTTTACTCCAAAATATATATAAGAATATTGAAACGATATCCGACTATCTTGATAAATACAAAATATGATCTCTTTCGGGTAAAGTTTATATTTCAAATACCGATTTGATATCGGTGACCTAATGAAGGACAGCCATAAAAAATCAGGTCTGGTATTAGTCGCACTTGCAATTGTTGTCTTTTCTGCAATCTTTGTATGTGGATGTACCGGAAACAGCGGAGTTGATAATCCTTCCTCTACAACGGAAGCGACCACAGCAACAGTTCAGACTCTAACAGTAACAGGGTCAACAACTGTTCTGCCCATCGCCCAGGCAGCTGCCGAAGCATATATGGAAACCAACAAGTACGCAGATATTCAGGTTTCCGGAGGAGGTTCGGGAGTTGGTGTCCAGGCAGTAGGAACAGGCACTGCCGATATCGGAATGGCATCAAGAGATCTGAAATCATCGGAATCCGAAGAATATCCGAATCTTGTCCAGCATGTCATCGCAGGTGACGGAATAGCTCTTGTAGTCTACAAAGACAATCCTGTAGACAGCCTCACACTCGCACAGATCAAATCGATATACAAAGGTGAGATCACAAACTGGAACCAGGTAGGCGGCAATGATATGGAGATCGTAGTCGTAGGCCGGGACTCATCATCAGGAACCAGAGAATTCTTCTACGAATCCGTCATGGATGAAGAAGACTTTGTCGCAACACAGCTCGAGAAGAACTCGAACGGTGCCGTAGCACAAACCGTAAGTCAGACACCGGGAGCGATAGGCTACCTCAGTATGGGATACCTTGACGATTCGCTTAAAGCTCTCGACATCAATGTCGACGGAACACTCATCGAAGCAACAGTCGACAACGTTCTTTCAGGAAAATACCCGGTTGCAAGAAACCTCAACATGTTCACCAACGGCGAAGCATCAGGACTTGCAGCAGACTTCTTAGCCTACATCCTCGGCAGTGACGGACAGGCAATCGTAGTCGAAGAGGGTTACGTCCCTGTAGCGTAAACGAAAAACAACATTCGGGAGACAATTCTCCCATTAATTTTTTATTATGACATACGGTACAGATTTAAAAAAAAAGACTGTAAAGGATGAAAAATCTCCTTATAGTTCCAGTAATCTTTCGGATCAAATCGTCCGGGGGATACTTTTCGCCGCAGCCGCTTTTGGCGTTCTCACCGTTTTTTTCATACTACTTTTTCTCCTGAAAGACGGTATTCCCGCTTTTGCCTCCATCGGACTGTACGATTTTTTGTTTGGCAGCGTCTGGAATCCCGGGGGAGCTAATCCTACATACGGTACACTCCCGCTGTGGGTCGACACCCTTCTCGTAACACTGGGTGCGATGATCATCGCAGCACCTCTCGGGATAGGCAGTGCAATATATATCTCCGAGATCGCGTCGTCCAGGATCAGATCGGTAATCAAACCCGCGGTCGAACTCCTTGCAGGAATCCCTTCGGTCGTCTACGGTTTCTTCGGTCTCGTAATACTGACCGACTGGCTGAGGATAACGTTCGATCTTGCCACAGGAGAATGCTGGCTTGCCGGCTCTATCCTTCTCGGCATAATGGCTCTTCCGACGATAATCAGCGTATCGGAAGATGCAATCAATGCGGTCCCCGATAATTTCAGGCGGGGTTCGCTCGGACTCGGCGCCACCTACTGGCAGACGATAAGCAAGGTAATCGTCCCCGCAGCTCTCTCCGGGATAACTGCGGCCATCATTCTCGGAATGGGCCGGGCGATAGGAGAGACGATGGCAGTGATGATGGTTACGGGTAATTCCGCCATAATACCGGACCCGATATACAACATATTCTCGCCGGTACGAACACTCACCGGAACACTGGGAATTGAGATGGGCGAGGTTGCGGTAGGAAGCGAACACTATCATGCATTATTCGGCGTCGCCCTGCTCCTCCTTGTGATAACTCTCGTTGTGAACCTGTCCGCCCAGCACATCATCAACAGGATCAGGCTCAAAGGAACGGGTTCCAACCACAAGGGCAGATCGAAATTATCGCTCCCGAACCCGGAGGCATTCAAATTATCCGAAAGATCGAAAGAGCGGCTGAAATATGCAGCGATAGTGGTTTTCATTCTATGCCTGCTTTATATCAATATATTCCTGTGCGCCGCCGCGGTCGTCCTGATACTTTTATGGAAGTTCTATCTACAGTCCCTCGACCCGAAAAAGATGCAGAAGCTCGCGTACGTGCTCCTGTATATGTCGATAGGAATCGTGCTGGTAGTGCTCGGCATAATCCTCTACGACATCATATCGAAGGGTCTTCCGGCAATGTCCTGGGAATTTTTGACAGGATACCCCAAGGATCTCGGAAGAGAGGGAGGAATATTCCCGGCTATAGTGGGCACGCTCTATCTTGTCGGCGGAGCGATTCTGTTCGCACTTCCGATCGGCGTCTGCGCCGCGATATATCTTGTCGAATATACTAAAGAGAGCAGGATCACCTCGATAATAAGATCGGGAGTCGATCTCCTGAACGGCACTCCTTCAATCGTCTTCGGTCTCTTCGGGTTTGCGTTCCTGGTATTGTTCCTCGACTTCGGGGTCTGCCTTCTCGCCGGAATGATAACGCTCGGCCTGATGGTCCTCCCGACGATAATCAGGACCACTGAAGAGGCATTGAAGAGCGTTCCCGATTCGTTGAGGCACGGAAGTCTTGCACTCGGAGCAACAAAATGGCAGACGATACGAAAAGTCGTCCTCTCCCCCGCGGCACCGGGAATCATAACCGGAACGATCCTCTCCATAGGAAGAGCGGCAGGCGAGACGGCCCCGATCATGTTTACGGCCGTCGTGTTCACGACCCGTTTCCTGCCTTCGTCGGTATTCGATCCCGTCATGGCACTGCCGTATCACCTCTTCATCCTCTCGACGAATGTGCCCGGGGCATCGACCAACCAGTACGGGACGGCCCTCGTGCTCCTGCTCCTCGTAATGGCTGTATATTGTATTGCAATCCTTGTAAGGAACCATTACCAGAAATCCCTAAGGTGGTAATTCAGATGTCAGATAAAGAAACAATACTTGAAACGAAGAAGCTCAACCTCTTCTACGGCGAAAAACAGGCCCTGACGGAGGTTGACGTTCAGGTTTACAAAAACCATGTAACCGCACTCATCGGCCCTTCGGGATGTGGAAAATCCACTCTTCTCAGGTGCTTCAACAGGATGAACGATCTTGTGGCCAGCTGCAGGATCGACGGCGAGATCATATACCACGACCGGAATATCTATTCGCCGGGCACCGACGTCGTCCACATGAGGAAGAAGATCGGGATGGTATTCCAGCAGCCCAACCCGTTCCCGAAATCGATCTATGACAATATCGCATACGGGCCGAGGATTCACGGGACAAAAGACAGGAAGAAACTCGACGAGATCGTTGAAAAGAGCCTGAAGCAGGCCGCATTATGGGATGAAGTCCACGACAGGCTGGACGAACCGGCGATGGGGCTCTCCGGGGGACAGCAGCAGAGGCTCTGCATCGCAAGAACTCTTGCAGTCGAGCCTGAGGTAATCCTGATGGACGAACCGTGCTCGGCTCTCGATCCGATAGCAACCTCGAAGATCGAGTCGCTGATCGACGATCTCAAGAAGACCTACACGGTCATCATCGTTACGCACAGCATGTCGCAGGCTTCGAGGGTCTCAGATTATACGGGATTCATGTACCTCGGGAAGATGATCGAGTTCGGCGATACGGAGAAGATATTCACGAGCCCGGACGAAGAGCTGACGAACAACTACATCACCGGAAGGTTCGGATAAGGTGGGAAATTAAATGAGCGATAAATTTCAGTCTGAATTGAAAAAATTAAAGGAGTACACCATAGAGATGGGTGAATTCTCCATCACCATGTTCAGGGATTCACTCAAAGCGTTGAACGACATGGACGAAAAGCTTGCAAACGATGTGATCGGGCGAAAGAGGAAGCTTGCCGAGTACAACAACAACATCGACGAGGAAACCCTGAGAGTTCTCACCCTCTACCAGCCGGTCGCAAGCGATATCAGGTTCCTATCGTGCATCTCGCAGATGAACACCTCGCTGTACAGGCTCGGGCGGAACGGGAAGGATATTGCCAAACTTATCACCATTCTCCCCAATACCCCGCACCTGAACGTGTTCAAAAATATCTGCCACATGGGCGATTATGTCGCCATTATGATAGCTGACGTCCTCGAGGCGTTCAGGACCGGCGACATCTCCAAGATCCTCGATCTCGGGAAGAGGGACAACTACGTCGACAATCTCCAGGAGACGATCTTCCGGGAGAGCTTCACGTACATGATGGAGGACAGCAGCAATATCTCCCGCTGCATCGAGTACGTCATGGTCTCGAGATATCTCGAGAGGATGGGGGACCATGCATGCCTTATGGGAGAAAAGGTATACTTTATGATAGAAGGAAAGAAAATAGAGTTCCATTAAACGGTCGTTTTAAATGTCAAAAATAAGCCTGAATAATCCCGGTATTTTTATCAACCGCGAACTTTCATGGATAGAATTCAACAGGATGGTACTGGAGGAAGCGCAGGACCAGAGACATCCTCTTCTCGAGAGAGTGAAATTTCTCTCCATCTTCTCGAGCAACCTCGACGAATTCATGATGATCCGCGTTTCGGGACTGAGGAGGCAGAAGAAAGCAGGAGCTTTGGAATCCCCTCCCGACGGACTGACACCGACCCAGCAGCTCTCGGCCATCCGCTCGGAGGTGAAGAAGCAGATCCTCGAGTCCGATATGATCTGGCGCGACAATCTTCTGCCCGCCCTGAATAAAGAGGGAATATTCATCCACCGCTTCAGGGAGCTGAATAAAAAACAGAAGAACTTCCTGAGAAAGTATTTCGAGAAGGAGATCTTTCCGGCCCTGACCCCGATGGCGTTCGACCCGGGCCGCCCGTTTCCGTTCATATCGAACCTGAGCCTGAACCTCGCCGTAATCATCGACGATCCGCAGGAGGGAAATATATTTTCGAGGCTCAAGATCCCGAGGGAGACATTCCCGAGGCTGATCAGGATACCGCCGGAATGCATCAAACTTTCCGAAGAATGCCAGGATCTTGTAGATGAGTATCATTTTGTCTTCATAGAAGATCTCGCTGCGGCAAATGCCGATCTCCTCTTCCCCGAGGAAAAGATCGTCAACTGTTATCCGTTCGTCGTATCGAGAGATGCCGACCTCGAGATCGAGGAGGATGAAGCAGCCGATCTCCTTACTGCGATCGAAGAGAGTGTCGAACTGAGACGGATCGGGTCTCCCGTAAGGCTCGAAGTCGACCGTTCCATGCCGAAATGGGTGCGGAATATTCTTGCAAAAAAATTCGAGCTCGGGTCCGGGGACGTGTACACGGTAGACGAGCACCTGAGAAAGTCGGACCTTATGCAACTGATGGATGTCGACCGGCCCGATCTTAAGGACAAGCCGTTTCTTCCCTCCTACCCCTGCGGGTTCGAGGATGAAGACAAAAGCATCTTTCCTGAGATCAAAAAGGGCGATATCCTCTTCTACCACCCCTACGACAGCTTCACCCCGATCGTGAATTTCATACGGCAGGCGGCCGAGGATCCGGACGTAATCGCGATTAAGCAGACGCTCTACAGGACCGGCCCGAAGTCCCCGATCGTCCAGGCGCTTATGAAAGCGAGGATGAACGGCAAGCAGGTCTCGGTGATGGTGGAGCTCAAGGCGAGATTCGACGAGCAGAACAATATCACCTGGGCGAAGGCGCTTGAGAGAACCGGCGTCCATGTCGTATACGGGCTGATGGGAATCAAGGTCCATTCAAAGATGACGATGGTCGTCAGGAGAGAGAAGGAGGGGCTTGAGACCTACATCCATATCGGGACAGGAAACTACAACCCGGTTACCGCGAGGATCTATACGGATATCGGCATCATGACATGCGACAGATCGATCGCATCCGATGTCACCGATCTCTTCAATGCCTTAACAGGCCATTCGGGAAAACGCGAGTTCAACGATCTCATCGTCTCCTACGGCAAGACGGGCATGATGAAGGAGAAGATCCTCGGCCTGATCGAACAGGAGATCGAGGTCCAAAAGCAGGGCAAAGAGGGTTATATCGCGTTCAAACTGAATCAGCTCGTGGACCCGGATATCATTATCGCGCTCTATAAGGCTTCGAAAGCAGGTGTCAAAATCGTCCTCCAGGTGAGGGGCATCTGCTGTCTCAGGCCGGGAATGAAGGATATCAGTGAAAATATCGAATGCACGTCCATAGTAGGGAGATTCCTCGAACATTCGAGGATATTGTACTTCAGAAACGACGGCAACGATATTCTTCTCACCGGAAGCGCGGACATGATGCAGAGGAATCTCAACCGGAGAGTCGAGATCCTGATGGAGATAAAAGACGAGAATATCAAATCAGAAATAAAGAAGATCCTCGACGTCCACCTGAACGACAATGTAAATTCGAGAGAACTTCGCCCTGACGGCAGCTACGTCAAGAAAGAAGCGTCAGGGGAGAGATGCGACGCACAGCAGTGGATGATAGATCACAGGGGTGTCTGGAATGAAGGGCACCTCTGATAATAAACGCTTTTCTCCTTCAAGTACCGATTATAAATTACGGAGCAGTGAAGATGTCAGGGAAATATAGCTGTCCTGACAAAGGGTATTGCCTTTATGCCGCAGAATATATGACCTCTCTTCTCTCGGCGCTTGCTGCAGAGACGGAGGGTGTGAAATATTCGGATGATATCGAATACGTCCACCGCTGCAGGGTTGCGACGAGAAGACTTCGGGCGGCGATGTCGGTATTCGAGGAATGTTTCCCCAAAAAAGAGTTCGGGGAATGGCTGAAACAGATCAAAGGGATCACCGGCTCGCTCGGCGAGGCAAGGGACCTGGACGTCCAGGTAGATTTCCTCAAAAAGTTTCTTTCGCCTGAAGAGCGGCAGGGAACGAAGGTTTTCTTTATCGCCGGGGATGTTGCGGGAAAGACAAATCAGACAAACGTTTCCGAGACTGCGATAATTCCCGTGTATCCCGCTGAAGACGACGACGCCCGGGCAGGGAAATCAGTCGTTTCCAGGATCGTGAACTTCTTCAGGCATATCTTTTCGCCGGGGAGAGATGAAACCGAACCTGAACCCGAAGGACAGACAGGTGATCTCACACCATCATCAGGATATAATTTCAGGGCGTCGGATCCGTATACGGCGGGAATCGAATGCCTGATTACAAGACTCGAACAGAGAAGAAAGAGCATCCAGCCGGCCGTTATAAAGTCCATCGAATCTTTCGAGAAGTCGAAGACGGCCGAAAAGATGGGGACATACCTGAGGGCGATGATCGTCGAGGCGGACCTGAACCAGACCGACATCCACTCACCTTACTCCTTCGAGAAGGCGTTTTACAATATTACGCTTGCAGAGGAGGGCCTGTACTGGTATGAGAGATTCTTAAAAGATCCGTCGCTGGTGAAAAGGCATCACGAGATGAGGATCTCGGCGAAGAAGTTCCGGTATACGATCGAGACATATTCCGGGCTGTACGAAGGGGAGCTGAAAGACCAGATCAAGGTCATGAAAAAGCTCCAGGACTATCTCGGCGATATCCACGACTGCGATGTCTGGGCGGCCTTCCTCGATGACTTCATCGTCGAGGAGAGGAAGAGGAACATCGAATTCTTCGGAAACGACCGGTTCTTCATGTTCGTTCTCCCGGGCCTCAACTTTCTCAAAGAGAACAGGATCTCGAAGAGGACGGAGCTGTATACAGAACTTCTCGAGTACTGGGACGGGATGAAGAAGGAGCATTTCCGCGAGGAGCTGGGATCGGTGATCTCTCTTCCGCTCCAGTCTTCGTTGAACCGCATCATCGACAGTTCGCCGGACGATTCACCCCTGCATATCGCACTGATCGGGGACGTTCACGCGAACCTTCCCGCACTGGAGGCCGTGCTCGCGGACGCGAAAGAACGCGGGGCATCAGCGATCATCAACACCGGGGATTTTATCGGGTACGGTGCTTTTCCCGACCAGACGGTATCGAAGATCAGGGCCGAGCATATCGTCAGCGTCATCGGGAATTACGATCTTTCTGTACTTAAGTCCAGGACGAAGAAGAAGAGCCTCCCGAAGAACAGGCAGAAACGTTTCGCGATGGAATGGGCGTATAAGGAGCTTTCCGATGAGAACAGGAGATACCTGAAGCTGCTTCCGAAAAATCTCAGCCTTATGGTGAAGGGAAAGTCCCTGTATGTCACGCACGGATCGCCTGATTCGATAAAGGATTACATAAACGAGACCACGCCCGACGATCTTCTCAGGTCGTATATCAGCGGTACGGGAGCGGATTTCATCATCACCGGTCATACCCATACGCAGTACGCAAAAAAGATCGACGAGACGTGGTTTATCAATACCGGTAGCGTGGGAAGACCGGACGACGGAGATCCCAGGGCATGCTACGCCATGCTGAGCCTGAATCCTTTCTCCCTGTATCATGTCAGGGTGCCGTACGACGTGGAGAGGGCTGTCGAGGAGATCTATAAGAAGAACCTTCCCGAATCGTTTGCAAGGATATTCCGGGAAGGAAAACCGCTGGATATAATCATGCATTCGGATTGATATGAACTTTGAAGACTCTGCAGAGATCCAAAACTGCCTCGGAATCCTGGGGGCATACGGTGTCGATACCGTTCACCCGGCGCATGTGACAAAAAATGCGGGTGTACTCTTCGACTGCCTCAAAGAGCTCCACCACCTTGGCAAACCTGAAAGGAGGCTTCTTATCTTCGGGTCTCTTCTTCACGATATCGGCTGGAGCATATCCGAAAAGAAGCACCACAGGCATTCGATGGATATCATACTGGGAGACAAGTCCCTGAATTTAAACGACCGGGAGAGGACGATCGTCGCAAATATCGCGAGATACCACAGGAAAGCGCTTCCCTCGGACGAGCACGAAAACTTCTCGGGTTTAAGTCCTGAAGAAAAAAACATCATTCTCGTGAATGCCTCGATCCTCAGGATCGCCGACGCCCTGGACAGGATGCACATGTCGAGGATCGAAGTTGCCGGGTGCACGGTGAACGGGGATTCGGTAATAATAAAATGCAGGACCTCTGGAATTTCAGGATATGAAATTGCAGCGGTCGAAAAGAAGAGCGACCTGTTCGAAAAAATTTTTAACAAGAATGTGAGGCCGGTATGCCTGATAGAACAGAAGAAAAAATAATATCATTTATCGATCTCGGAACGAATTCTGCAAGACTGCTTATCGCAAGGATATATTCCAATCATTCTTACTCCGTCCTGCGGCGGCAGAAAGAGATCATAAGGCTTGGCGAGGGCAGTTTTGCGCAGGGAGTTATATCCGAATATGCAATTGTAAAGGCAATCGATCTCTGCAGGAAATATGTTGAGATTTCCCAGAACTTTAACGTGGACGAGATCCACGCGGTCGCGACATCGGCGGCGAGGGATGCGGTCAACGGCCAGGACCTCATACACAGGATCAGGCAGGAGACGGGCCTCGACATAAAGATAATATCGGGAGAGGAGGAGGCGAGACTGATCTATCTCGGTGTCTCGAACAATCTCGGTATGGATGACAGGTTGTGTCTCTTTATAGATATCGGCGGAGGAAGCACCGAGATAATCGTCGGCAGCCGCTTCGATTATGTCTACATAAAGAGCCTGAAACTCGGCGCCCTGAGGACGCATTTCCGGTTCCTTGACAACTCGGGTACCGGGGTAATAGACCCGGACAAGAGGGAGAAGATCCGGAAATTCGTCGAGAGCAAGATTTCGTATACGAAGACCGAGGTGCTCAGCCACCCGATAGAGAAGGTATACGGAAGCTCGGGAACGATAAAGGCACTGATATCGCTTGCTGAAAAGTACAGGAATAAGAACTCCTCGTCAAATGATGAAAATTCTGCCGATATCGCAGAGATCGAGAACGTTATGCTCAGGCTGTGCGGCATGAGCCTTGAAGAGAGACAGAATATTCCCGGACTGAATCCCGCCCGTTCGGATATCATTGCAACGGGTGCGATAATCCTTCATACCCTGATGAAGGAGATGAAGATCGCGAGGATCTATTCGACCGACAGCAGTCTCCGGGACGGACTGCTGTTCGATTATATGCTGAAGCAGCCGGGATTCAAGTCGGCCGTCGATATCCCGGTAAAGGAGAAGAGCGTCAGGCATCTCGGAAGATCGTGCAGGATCGACGAGGCCCATGCAGAACATGTCACGAAACTCGCAAGGGATCTCTTCGAGAGTGCAAAGGAATGCGGGCTGCATAATTACGGTCCCGAAGAACTGGAGATGCTGGAATATGCCGCATTTCTTCACGATATCGGGCAGTTCGTAGCGTTTTCAGGCCACCAGAACCATTCGTGCTACATGATCATGAATAAATCGCTTCTGGGGTTCAACCAGGAGGAGCTGAGAATTATCGGCCTTATCGCAAATTTCCATAGGAAGAAGGTACCCAAATTAAAGGATGAGATATTCGGCGGCCTTGAAGAGGAGACCGTGAAATCCATTATTGTTCTCTCTCTTTTCCTGAGAATCGCCGAGCATCTTGAAAGAAGCCACGACGGAAGGGTGAAGAGAGCGTGGTTTTCAAAAACCGACAAAAAGCTGACGATAAATATCGAATCCGAAAGGGACTGCACGATCGAACTGCGGGCGATGGAGGACGATCTCGCCGTTTTGGAGAATACGTTCGGCCTGAAGGCGGAGATAAAAGAGATTTAATGAATACGGATTCTTTCAGAACTTATCCGGGGTAAACCTGAAGCTGCCTGTCGGCACGGTTATTTCGAAGTTTACCCCTTTGCCTTCTTTTCCGGTTTCAGCAATCATGATGCCGGTTATCGAGAGAATTTCACGCGAAAGGAACAACCCGAGCCCCGTGTGTTTTCCGAAACCTCTCTGGAAGAGTTTTTCCCTGTCCTTATCGGCGATCCCGACACCGTTGTCCCTGTAAGAGATAACAAGCTTCTCATCTTCATCTGAATATGAAAGAGATATTTCGGTTACACGTTCTCCGTGTCGAAAAGAGTTTTCCATCAGGTTGTAGAACACTTTCTCGACAAGTGGGTCGCAGAATATTTCAAGCCCTTTCAGTTTATTTTCAAATTTGATCCCTCCCATATCCAGCATTCCGGCGCACTGGTCGGCTATGATGCCGACATTCTGCCATTTCGGTTCGTTAATCCCGATATCCTGGTATTGCCGGGTGAACTCGATCTGGCGCTGGATTAAATTGACGGCCTCAGTCTCTTTATCGATAAATTTCTGAAGCTCGGGATCTTCTGCAATATCCTTTGAGATTTCAAGATACCCGGTGACGGCCATAATTGAATTCAGGATATCGTGCCTTGTAATCGAGGAGAGCATATTGAGTTTTTTGTTGGCTAAAAATAGGGCATCTTCTGCCTTTTTGCGATCGGTGAAATCCGTTATGATGAAGTTGTATCCCTCTAATCTTCCTTCATTAATGGCAGGAGTCCGGGTCACTCTTATATGCCTGACCGATCCGTCCCTTGAAAAGACCCTGAATATATTGTCGCCGGACTTTTCATCATCTTTTTTCTGAAGGATTTCCCTGGCGTCCAGGAGGTCTTCGGGATGTGCATAGGTCAGGATATTCATACCGATTACTTCCTCCGGGTTGTAACCGTAGGTCTTTTCTATAATATTATTTACAAACAGGATCGTTCCGTCCAGGTCGGTCGTGAGTATTACATCGCTTATATTTTCAACAAGATTCCTGTATTTTTTTTCGCTCTCCACAAGAGCTT
The DNA here is from genome assembly GCF_000784355.1 of Methanolacinia paynteri. Lineage (NCBI taxonomy): Archaea > Methanobacteriati > Methanobacteriota > Methanomicrobia > Methanomicrobiales > Methanomicrobiaceae > Methanolacinia > Methanolacinia paynteri. The sequence continues at coordinate 44,592 of NZ_AXDV01000005.1, forward strand.
CTTCGGCTTTTTTGATTTCTGTTGCATCTTCATATATTGCGACAATCTCACCCGAAGGAAGGCGATAGACAAAATTCTCTCTCCAGCTTTCGATTCGCTTGTCTTTATACTGCGAGACCGGATGGCTCTGTGGTGTTCCGGTATTCCAGACCGTGCGAAAAACCTGTAACAGTCCGAAATCGCGAACAGCAGGAAAAACTTCTGTAACAACCTTTCCTATTACATCTTTTTTAGTAAGGTTCTCGATTATTTCTGCACCGTGGTTAAAATCGACAAATTCGAAATCTTTCCCGTCGTCAACGGCTTTGTAAACTGCAACGCCGCTTTTCATCGAGTTGAAAAGCTCCCTGAAACGGTCTTCGCTCTCTTTCAGCTCCTCCTCAGCTGTTTTTCTTTCGGTTATGTCTTCGAGTGTCTCAACCGCACCGATTATCGAGCCGCTCTTATCTTTTATTAGCGAGGCGGTGAAATAGAGCCATTTCCCCGTTTTATTCATATGAGGAAAGAAATCGACTGCTTCATAAGCTCCTTCAATAAATTGCGATTTATCATATTTTCCTTCATACAATTCCGGGATGCGGTCTTCTTCTCCGTCGATGAGCAGATCAGGCAGGGTGGGCCTTTTTTTAGGGTAGAATGCCTTCCAGTGACGATTCGTTCCCATAACCTCGTTTGATTTTATGCCGCTGTATTTCTCGAGGGCTTCGCTCCAGAAGAGAACCTTGTGGTCCCTGTCTACGACAAATTGCGGGATTGGGGAGCCGCCGACTATGGCTTCAATCCATGTTTCGCAGGGGGCGTATTTTTCAATCTCCCTTTTGGGGGTCTTAACCGTATTTTTAGGACACATCTTCGCGATTCCGACAGGTGATAATAATTAAAATATAATATATAAACTTATGTTCGATCGGATTCTATCCCGATCCTGAAAAAAATATTTTTCCAGTTAGCAAGGGAGGGGGACGATTCCTCCTCCCTATTACTCTCCCCCACGTGGCGATAGGTCGCGGTCGGGACGGGCAAGCGTCCCTCCTGCTCCGGAAAACTTCATTTTTGTTTTCCCCCCGGCTGAGGCCACCGAAGGGCTTTGCCCTTTCAATACCTCTAAAAAAAATATTAAATTAAATCTTAAAGGGAGGGGGACGTTTCCCCCTCCCTATTACCCTCCCCCACGTCGCGATAAGTCGCAGTCGGGATGGACAAGCATCCCTCCCGCTCCGGAAAACTTCATTTTTGTTTTCCCC